>CAIVVG010000132.1 GCA_903909295.1 uncultured Chlamydiae bacterium | reverse complement strand
GCCGCATTTTTTCAAATCCAATGACTTTGGTCAGTTCCCGTGCGGTCACGAAAAGGAAAAAGAGCATCAGGTAGACGACCTGGACGGCCCAGAAGAAGTGCCAGTCCATCTGCCACATAAAGTTGTCTAAATCAAACTCCAACGGCTGCCCCCTCACGATGAAGGGAACGAGCCGAATGAGAGCCCGAAGGATGGCGGTCATCCCCCAGTAAACAAATGTCTTCCAAAGAGACGTCCAGATGAGCGGTTTTTTTGAGAACAGATTGATAAAACCGGTGTGGTCGATGACGAGGAGGATTTTGGCGATCAAGGCAGCCGCAACGAAGATTTGGAGAAGGGAGAATGGAGCGATCCCCGCTCTCTTAAAAAGGTAGTCTTCCACGATGTTGATGACCACAAATGCCAGAAAGAAAAAGACAAAGACCGGAAAGATGTGGAGGAACTCTTTGGTGACCCACTTGAAAATTTTCGCCATTCAAATTCAAGACCTCGTAAATAAGAGTAACATACCGGGAGTCGTTATTCAAGATGTCTGAAATAACGCCGCGCGGGTTGGCGCGGGTTGGCGCGGGTTGGCGCGGGTTGGCGCGGGTTGTGGCGCGGGTTATTCTTCCCGCAGTGTCCAGAAAACAGATGGTGTCCCAATACCGGAAAAATCTACCAATTTATTGTCTTTTAAAGAACCTAACTCCCTTTGGATTGTCCTCTGAGAAAACATTGGTAAAATGGTGTGGAGCTCTTTAGACGTCGATTTCTTGAACTCCACTCCGGCAGCCTCGCCACAAGCGGCGATCTTTTCCAACACGACCAGATCCATAAGACGGAGTATTATATATTTTTTGAGACCTTTTGTAAATCCTCAACCAGGAAACTGTTGCCCGCAATATCCCAAGGGCTGTATCTTGGGGTACATGATCTTAGCTGCTGGAAATCCGTTTGTAACTGCTTACGTCCAATCCGATTGGTTTGGCAAGGGGATCTTTTGGGGGCTCTTTCTCCTCTCGGCGGTCTCTTGGACGGTGCTTATCCACAAGGGGTGGATTTTGTTTCAGGTCAGAAAACTCTCCGCTGAATTCACAGAGCTCTTTTCCGATAAAGAACCGCTCGCGCTCCAATTCAATCGCCCAGCAAAGGCTTTCCTCCTCGAAGTGCCTCACCCGTTTTTCTCCATCTACAAGGCATTCAAACAAAAGGTGCTCCAGCTTGTAAATCGAAATCACTATTTGGGGAGCAATCCGGCGGCCCTTTCTGAAGCCGATTTGGGGCTGATCGAGTCCCAGGTGCAGACGACGATCGCTGGACAGGCCAAGATACTGGAGAAAAACTTATTTATCTTATCGACCGTGGTGACGTTGGGCCCCTTTTTAGGTCTCTTGGGAACTGTGTGGGGCATTTTGCTCACCTTTTCTCAACTGCACGCTCCGGGCGCAAGCTTAAATAACGCCGCGATGTTAGCTGGGCTCTCTCTCGCATTGGCTACGACGGTGGTCGGTCTCGTGGTCGCTATTCCCGCTGTCGTCGGATACAATTACCTGAAAAACGCAGGGCGCGAATACCGGCGCGATATGGAGGATTTCTCTTACCTCCTGCTCGCCGCAGTCGAGCTCCAGTACCGAAAGCCGGAAGACAAACATGCGCAAAAGAGCTCATCCGTTTCTTGAAGATGAAGGGCCAGAAGAACCTCTCATCAACCTCACCCCTCTCATCGACGTCGTCTTCGTCGTCTTGATCAGTTTTATGATCATCGCGCCTGTATTGAATATCGACTCGGTAGATCTTGCTTCGAGTGGTCCTAGCTCTCAAAAAGAGTCGCCCAAAATGGATTCTAGTCAGATCGCCCTCTCCGTCCGGGCCGACAATTCCATTTGGTTGCAGGGGAAATCGATCTCGCTAACCCAGCTCGAAAGGGAACTCAAAGGGTTCAAGCAGCGCTATCCCAAAGCCATTCCCCAACTCGCTCAAGATAGCAAGGCCCATTTCGGCACTTACCAAGCTGTGAAAAATGCCCTCGAAGCAGCTGGATTTGAGCAGATGGACGTGATTTTGAAGCCCAACTGATGGAACTGTACCAAAAATTCAAAGCCTGGTCGCGAGGAAAACAGATCGGCGCGGGGGTCGTGCTAGTCCACTTTGTGTGCGTGCTCGCTCTGGTTGTGCACCATTGGATGGCGGGTCACCCTCCTCCACGGCGCATGGCAGTCCGGACGCGTCAGGTGGCCTCTGTGGTAGCTCAGTCGGTGGCCCCGTCAGCGCCCAAGTCGGTAGCGTCGCCTGCAGCTCCCTCTAAAGCTCCTGCGAAAAAACCAGCTCCCGCAGCTGCAAAACCAAAAGCTAAAACTATACAGAGTACTCCTTCTAAACCCGTTAAAACAGAGCCCCTGGTTGTGGCGCCCCCAGTCACTAAAGCTGTTCTTGCAGTCCCGATGCTCATCGAGCCGTCTCCCACGCTCGAGATCCAGGAAGCGGAGCCCACTTACGAAGAGCTGCTCATCGCCACGTTTCAAAATGCGCTCGATCTCCCAGAAATCGGCGAGGTGAGGGCGTGCCTTGAAATTGACCGAATGGGTCGCTTGGTCAGCTGCATCATTTTGGAAACGAAAAGTCGCAAGAACGGAGAGTTTTTAAAAAACCGGTTGCCAGATCTCCTGTTCCCATGTTTTAATGGAGCCGATCTTCAATCTTTTACGGTGACCTTTCGCAATGTGGAAACTCGCTAGTTTGTTCTTATCCTTGTCCCTTTGGGCGACCGATATCGAAGTGGCTCTGCCCACCCGCTCTTCAGCGGTCCCTATTTATGTGAGTGCGGTGCATACCGACTCTCAGGAATCCGACTGGCGCTATTTCGACGAACTCCGCTCTGCACTGGAGTTCGATCTGAATGTAGGGGGTTTTTGCGCTGTGATGGATCGCTCTCCCACCTTGGAAGAATCCTTCCATTTTCCCGATGCGAGAGCTCATTTTGAAATGCCTCCTTGGGAAAAAGCCAAGGTCCCTTTTGCGGTGGCCATCGAAAGCAACCGAAAGTCCCTTCAAGTCACCGCGTTCCAGATCGAAAAAAAGGCTTCTAAGAAATACCCAGAAATCCCCATCACAGGAAGGGTGGAAGAGGACCGGAGAGCCATCCACAAACTAGCCGATTTATTGCAGAAAGACCTCTTTGGCGTGGAGGGAATTGCCTCTCTAAGGGTTCTCTACTCGCAACGGGTTCGCAACTTCGATGCCAAGGATCTGGACTGGACCTCGGAGATCTGGATGTGCGACGCCGATGGGGGCAATGCGCGCGCTGTGATCACTAAAGAGGGGTACTGCGTATGCCCTATGTTCCTTCCTAAGAGGGGCTCCGATCTCGAGTTTTTCTATGTCTCCTACGAGCAGGGGCAGTCAAAAATTTTCCAAGCATCGCTCCACCACCCTAAAGGAAAGCCCATGGTCTCACTCCGCGGTAACCAGGCCTTGCCTTCTATCTCTCCGCAAGGAACGCAAATGGCCTTCATCACCGACGTCGCTGGGAGACCCGACTTGTTCGTTCAAAACTTTGACGGTCAGGGGCGCTCCGTCGGCAAGGCGCGCCAACTCTTCTCGGCCCCCCGCTCTACACAAGCGTCGCCCACTTACAGCCCCGATGGGAAAAAGCTCGCCTTTGTATCTGACAAAGATGGCCCTCCAAGGATCTATTTACTGGACATCGCCTCTCCCAAAAACACGCAAAAAGCGCGTCCCGAAATCCTCACCAAGAAAAACCGTGAAAATACATCCCCCTCTTGGTCTCCCGACGGGAAAAAACTCGCTTACAGCGCAAAGACGGAAGGAGTACGCCAAATTTGGCTCTACGATTTTGCAACGCAAGAAGAAGTGCAGCTCACCTCAGGTCCCGAGAATAAAGAAAACCCCGTTTGGGCTCCCGATAATTTGCATCTGATCTACAACACAGAAGCAGAAGATACGTGTGAGCTGTATTTGATCCACGTCGACAATCGAGAACCCTATAAAATGAGCAAGGGCCCCGGACAAAAACGGTTCGCTTCCTGGGAATCGAGATAATTTCTCGTCAAGAAATCCCTTATGCGGTAAATTGAAAGCTAAAAGGGTGAGTGTATGAAACGTTTCTTGTGCTTTCTTCAGGTCTCCATTCTGCTGACATTGACCAGCTGCTCCCACTCGAGCGGGCAGTCTTGGGAAGATATGAAAACAGCGGGAACTTACATGCGAAAAGGGGTCGATGCTCTCTGGGGCAAAGACTACGAATCGCAGATGCTGACCTCGGACGAAGAATTTGTCGGACCTTATGACGGTGAGTTTATCCCTTTAAGCGACGCTGACCTCCGCCTGAGCATGAGCGATTCGGCTCTTCCTCAACCTCGCGGCGCACTCGGACAAAAGGGGATTCCCGCTTTTGATCAGTTCTACGAACCTTCTGCCGATTTGCTCTCCTTATTCCGCTCTCTCCACTTCGACACAGATGACCACGTGGTTCGAGATAAAGCCGAAGTGGCCTCTCTGATGCGGCTGGCCGATTACTTAAAGAAGAACCCCAAAATGTTCGTCGTCGTACAGGGGAACACCGATGAAAGGGCCTCTGCGAGCTACAATATGGCTCTCGGGATGCGCAGAGCGAACTATGTCCGCTCTTTCTTAGTCAAACACGGCGTCGATCTCAATCGGGTTTACACTGTATCCAAGGGCAAAGAGCAACCAGTTGCTCTAGGCCACACTCCTGAAGATTGGAAGCTGAATCGAAGAGCTGAATTCCGCATCTATGAAAAATAAGCATGTTCTCTGGGCTATGAGTTTCATGGCCCTCTCTTCTTGTTCCCCTATTCGTTCTTCCGCCTATGACGAAAAGCATGTTTGGGAGCTCACTGTGCACGAAGTGCAGACGAATCTCGACGATCTGCGCCACGATGTGAAATGTTTTCAAACAGAGCTCCAAATCTTGGACGGGCGCACCAAATATTCCGAAAATGCGATTGCCATGTTGAAGCAAGAGCTCTCTCAAGTAGACAAACTGTCTGGCCAGCTCGCCTCGATTGAAAAACGGTGGAGCGGGATTGAGAAAAACCAAAAAACAGAAGAAATTCAAAAACTGCTGGCTCATGCGAATGAAACGACATTGGCACTGACCCAGTTCAAAGATCGAATCCAAGAGTTAGAGGGAGAACTCCTCGCAAGAGGACCGAAAATATCCTCTAAAACCTACACGGTAAAAGCGGGGGACTCTCTCGAGAAAATTGCTCGAGTCCACGGTACCTCTGTGGATAAAGTAAAAAAGCTCAACCGCCTTGAAAAAGACCACATCGTTCCAGGCCAAGAGCTGGCCCTTCCTAATGAATAGAGCTCCTGTTGGTCTTTTCGATTCGGGATTTGGGGGGCTGACGGTACTGAGGGAAGTTGTTCGAGAACTCCCCTTTGAGAACATCCTCTATCTCGGCGACACGGCCAATCTCCCCTACGGAAATAAATCTCCCGAAAAAATCAAACAACTGACGCTGGAGAGTGGAAAATTTCTCTTCACCCAAGGAATCAAGCTGCTGATCGTCGCCTGTCACACTGCCTCGAGCTACGCGCTAGACGCCCTGCAAAAAGCCCTTCCGATTCCCGTCATTGGAATGATTGAACCGGGACTCCAGGCGCTGACTCAGGCAACACAAACAGGTCGGGTGGCGATTTTGGGAACGACCAGCACCATCCAATCGGGCATCTATCAAAAGAACCTTCCGCTTCTCAATGTGCTCCCCATCGCCTGTCCTCTTTTTGTCCCTCTGATTGAGGAGGGTTTTGCAACGCACCCGGCCACGGAACTGATTGCCCGCGAGTACCTCAAGCCACTCATCGCGGGGCTGTGCGACTCTGCGCTCTTGGCCTGCACTCATTATCCCCTTATCCGCCCCCTGCTCGCTTCCTTGCTCGGCCCTCGTGTGGCGTTGGTCGAGCCCGCACTGCACTGCGCGCGCACAGCCAAATACCTCCTCACCCAGCGCCATCTTCTCAATGGCTCTTTACAACAACCTGGGAGGGTATTTTACACAACCGATTCTCCGGAGAAATTTCAGGCGTTGGGGAGCATTTTCTTTGGGGAAGCGATTGATAAAATAGAGTTGAAAAAAACACCGTTACCTGGAATACTTTCCACTGACAGGGGAATTGGGAATGAGTCAGAAAAAACGGATTTTATTAGTCGAAGATGAGGAAGACATCGCAGCCCTCATCAAACTGCAAGCAGAATTATCTGGGTACAAGCTCCACGTAGAAGTAGACGGTATCAATGGCCTGCGCGCCGTAGAGCGGGAAAAGCCCGATCTCGTGATTTTAGACGTCATGTTGCCGGGAGAAAATGGGCTCGACGTCTGCCGCAAAATCAAGAGTTCTCCGCAATTAAAAAACATCCCCATTCTCATGATTTCTGCAAAGGGGGAAGAGCTGGATGTCGTTTTGGGCCTAGAGCTCGGCGCAGACGACTATGTCCCCAAACCATTTTCTCCAAAGGTGCTCTTTTCTCGAATCAAGGCAATCCTACGAAGAGGAAAAGAACCCGAGGCCACCATTCAAACAGTGAAATTCGGCGAGTTTACCCTTGAGATCGACCGCTATATTCTGCGCAAACAAGAAAGGTCCATTCCAGTCACCCTGTCCGAATTCGGGATTCTCCGCCGCCTGGTCACCAACCAAGGAAAAGTCCTCACTCGGAACCAACTCCTAGACGACATCAATAATGATGACGCGTTCATCGTCGACCGGAATATCGATGTCCACATCGCCTCTCTGAGAAAGAAGCTCGGGCCTACCTTTGACTGGATCGAAACTGTGAGGGGAGTGGGCTACCGCTTTCGCGACGAGATGGCCCTGGACAAATAATTGATTTTTCCATCATGACCGGTATTAAAGAGGGAACTATGAGATATTGGATGATTTGTACCTTGCTCGCTGTGGGCTGCGCAAGCAATATGGGCACAGGGGTGATCACGGGCATTACTCTGGGAGCGAGCGCCGGCGGCCTCGCGAATGGGGGAACAGGTTCCTTGATCGGCAGCGCCGCGGGGATCATCACAGGGGGGCTCATCGGAGCTGCTTTAGATGAGCAGGACCGACGGGTTATGGAGCGGAGCAGCCCACGAACGGTCGATCGGATGGACAGGCAAGAACCCCTGACCATCAGCGATGTGATCAAACTCAGCCAAAGTGGCGTCATCGATGAAACCATCATTCGTTACTTGGGAGAGACCCATAGCGAATACAATCTCACTCAGACGCAAATCCGGAGGCTCCAAGATGCCGGGGTCAGTTCTCGAGTGATTACCTATATGATCGATACAGGAAAATAGAATGGATGCCGAACTGCCGCAACACTACCGATCGATTCTCCGCGATTTCCGTAAAAGCGTTGCCTCTTACGTCTCCTTCAATATCTTGTTTACCAGCCTCATTCTCCTCGAATCTGTCCTCTTTGTCTTCTGCCTGCCGTGGCTGAGTCATTCCGCTGTCATCGCGATTGCTTTGGGGGGCCTTTTCCTCACCTGCTTTTCCTACTGCGTACTCCTTTTCTACCTCCAAGCAAAGAAGCCAGAACAATTCCTCTTTCTGAGAGACCAATTCAGCCAATCTTATCGCCAACTATCCCCTTATCCCCTCTCCTTAGCAGAGGCCCTCTCTAAGCTCGCTCATCACCTCAATGGATTTGAGAAAAATTTTTACCACGTGCCCCCTTCCCTTAAACTCTTGTCAGGGCCCATCTCCCGCTTTTCAACGACTTGCTATGGAGCGGATGTTCTAAAAATGAAACTCCTTCTCTTACAAGCAGCTGTGTCCGAACACCTCAAGCAAATTCGGTTGACCCCCACCGACTTAGAAGCTCACGCCTCTCTGGCAGGCACCTACCTCGCCCTCTCCCAAATCTACCGAGAAAAAGCGATCGAGGACAAATTCCAAAGGACCGCCCAGCTCGCCATGGAAGAACTGCGGATCCTCTGCCACTACGCCCCCAACGATCCGTGGGCCCACGAACAGCTCGCTGCGGGCTACCGCTCTTTGGGCAAGGCGGCCGAAGAGCTCAAAGAGATCGAAACCCTTCTAAAATTACGCCCTAACGACAAAGAAGTCCTCTTTCGTTTAGGAACTCTGTACTTTGAACAAGGAGAAAATGCCAAGGGACTCCAAATATACGAAGACCTGAAGCGCGGCAACTTCAAAAAAGCCGATGATTTGATCGAGTTTTATGGGATTTTTTCTCAAAAAAACTCTTAGAGGGTTTTTGCAATCTGAGGTTCAGTCGATTTTCGATTCAAATCGTGGGGGGGCTATATCGGCAACAGTATATAGCCCCCCACGTTTGAAGTCGAAAAGCGGCCAAAATAATCCAGAAAATCGACGAACCCTCAGATCGCAAAAACCCTCTGAGCTTAAGATAGTTTCGGATTTTAGAAAAAACCTCTTTCAGTAAAATTCGAGAGCGTCTTAATCTTGGAGGTGTTTACAAATGATGACATGCTGAAGGAACAAAAACACTCTCTCATCACCCTCTACCTAGCGTACTTCGCCGACTATTTTTGTTGGGGGGTGGCGGTAGCCCTGATCGCTTGTTACATTTCCCCTACTGAAGGGAGCCCCTTTATCGACCTTTTTTTCAGTAGACAAGCCTCTTTGGGGATTGCGCTGGCCGCATTCCCAGTGGGAGAGGTTATTGGATCCCCCCTGCTCGGAGATCTCTCCGACTGGATCGGCCGAAAAAAGATCCTCATTGGAGGGCTCTGGGGTTCCATTTTCAGCATGCTCCTCTGCGCTTTTGCCCTCCATGTGGGCTCTTTCGCCCTCTTTGTCTTAGGTCAATTTTTGGTGGGATTTCTCTCGGGCAAGCAGGCGATGGCCCAGGCAGCCATTGTGGACATTGAGGCGGGAAACAAAGGGCAAAAGCTCGCCTTTCTCTCGGTCGTAGGGGGGATTTCTTGGATTGCGGGTCCGGCTATCGGGGGGCTTTTGATGCAGGTTCCGATAGGAGGGGTAATCCTCCCGAGCCTGCTCGCTACCTTGGTCTTCGCCGTCTCTCTGGTCCTCACCTACGTCTGGTTCACCGACACCTACCAGCCCCAACACCGGGATACCTCGATTTCCAAATTCTGGAGCAACATCGGCAGCATGTTTGTCCTCACCTGGAAAGAGAGCCTCTTTTTCATCTTCTTCCTCAACCTCTTGGGTTGGTATCTCTTGGTCGTATCGCTCTCCGACTTCCTGATCGTCCGGTTCAATCTGACAACCGCTCAGATCGGCTTTTTCAACAGCTACGTCAGCCTCTGCTTCACCGCCGGAGGCATTATCGGCACCCTTTGGATTTTGCACCGCTGGAGAGCCAAACACATCCTCTTTTGGTCGGCGCTCATCGGATCTGTAGGGATTTTTCTGATCTTTGGCGCGCAAACACTGGCCGAGCTGTGGACCTACCTCGCCATTCCGGCCGTCACCGAATCGTGGATCTACCCCGCCTACCAGACAGTCCTCTCCGATCGGACCTCTGAGCAAAATCAGGGAAAGCTCTTTGGACTCATTGGAGCGAGCAATGGCGCCTGCCAATTTGTCGCCTCCATCGTCCTTGGCGGCTTTTCTAGCCAGTCCGCTATTTTGATTGCGGCGATCCTCTTTTTGAGCAGCGCCGCACTTCTTCCCGTCCTTACCCGGAGAAGATCACAGACCACTCCACAGTCCCAATGATCAACCCCACCACACAAACGGCGCAAGCAAACCAATTGACCCTTTCCTTGTAGAGCTGCTGGCCCCACAAGTTGCTCAAGATGATGGTCGTCACCGAGAGAATCGGGAAAATCACCGCGTTTTCAAGCCCTGTGGCCGCTTCGGTCGAGCGAATGAGACAAAAGGTCCCTGCGCTATTCGCAATCCCGCCCAAGAGACCCGAAGTGATCTCCCGTTTCTGGGGTAACCGCTTCTCAGAGGGGAAGAAGATGAGCGATTGCGTCAGCGCAGCGCCCAAGTAGTAGAGAGGGATGAACCACTGGCTCCGG
Organism: uncultured Chlamydiae bacterium; assembly: GCA_903909295.1. Taxonomy (GTDB): domain Bacteria; phylum Chlamydiota; class Chlamydiia; order Chlamydiales; family SM23-39; genus CAIVVG01. The sequence goes on along the minus strand of CAIVVG010000132.1, from coordinate 7,953 downwards.
ATTCCTACCGACGTGAAAAAGGAGACGATCTCTTCCGGATGAGGGACATTGATCAACATAGCTCGGAACTGGAGAAGGACAAAAATCGCGATGTTCATCGAGAACATGATCGCGGAAAAACTCCACCACCCCTTGAAATCTTGGATCTTGGCCATCCCGCGAGCGCCCAGAAAAAGACCGATAATGACTACGATAGATCCGACCGCATGCCAAGCGTTATACAAGAACCCGAAAGCTGCCCCAAAGGCAATCGCCATGATCAGGCCAGGGAATACAGCCGCCGAATTGAGCACCGCAAACGTAAAGCCTGGAGGCCCCTTTTCAATCGCCTTGCCCAACGTAAAGAGGAGGATCGCCAAGAGCACCCCCGCCCCTAAACCAAACATAGCGAGAGGGGTATTGAACGCATAGTCCCCCGCCCAAATCGGATTGAAGAAAACGGCAGCCAGTGCCGCTGAAAACATCTGAACGACGATGAAAGCGCTCGTCGCTCCACCCCCGTCGATACTGCGCCGCATTGCGTAATTGGAGAGCGCGTAGAGCGCCCCTGTTAGTAGAGCTAAGACAATAGCCATGGAAAAACTCCTTTGTTAAAAAGGGAAAATATACCCTAACGGCTGAAAAGAGAAAAGCGCCAAGTAAATATTTTGTTTTATGAAAGAATCTCTGCGGTTGCATAAATAGAGCCAGTTTTTTAAAATAGCGGCCGAAATAACGATAAGGGGATGTGGTTTATGGACATTGGTAAATTCGATATTACTATGGGATTGGCCTCACTCGGCGAAGCTAACTTTTCAGTCCCCCCCCCACTCCCTCCTGAGAGCCCCTCCTCCCTGAATTTGGGGGAGATCCTAGTAAAAGTCGGCTCTTCAATCGGCTTTGCCGAAGCCTGGATCAGGGCGGAAGCAAGTACTATGGCCCAGTCGTGTAAGGAAGCTGCTGTAAAACGGATCCCCACCCCCGTAAAAGTGGCCTGGAACTGGACCCCTACCAACGTGAAAATCGCGGTTGCCTTTTCTCTGGCCTTTTTAGCGTGGAATCACTGGCATAAGTCAGATCAGAACGGAAAGGCCACTGTTACCAAAAACTACTACCTCACCAACTGCACCGTGACGATCGCCTAGCCCGTTCAATAAGCTGGCTCTGGGCAAATTATTCGTAAGCTCGTATAATCCGGTCTATGCGTCTTCGTTGGTTTCTGTTTTTAATTTTTCCGCTGCTAACTCACTCCCAAGAGTGGCCTCAAGGGAATGAGGAAGAGTCCCATTTCCTGCGGCGCATCGCCGATTTTTGGCAGGAGGGAGAGTACTCAATTGCCAAAAGCCAAATGGAAGAATTTCTCCAGTCTCACCCGGAGAGCGCCTTTACCGACATTCTCTCCGCCGCACTCGGCGATCTCCATTTAAGAGAAAAAAACTTTTCCGCGGCTCTCTCCTGCTACGCCAAAGTGCAAAGCTCTGAGTGGACAGAGCGCATTTTTTTAAGCCGCATGCAGTGTCTCTATGAAATGCAGTGGTACGCAACACTCGCCGATGAGTGTGAGTCCTATCTACAAAAAGAGGCCCCCGCAGAGAAACTGCAAGCGACCTATTTCCTCGCTATTTCCCTCTATCAACAGTGCCTCAATGCCGTCAAAGATCCAGAAACCCTCCAAAAACTCGCCCTGCGGGCTAAAGTCCCCTTTGAGAAGCTGCTGGAGAGCGAACTATCTGGCGAAGCGGCTCAGGCTTTTGCCCATTTGTGCTGCATCTTGAAGGATTTTCCCCGAGCGGCGCACATCTATGAAGGGTTGGCCACTCAAGATCCAGAGGGCGCTGAAGAGCTCCTCTTTCAGGCGGGGCTGATTTACGCTGAATACGACAAAGAGCGGGCGATAGGGACCTTTGCCCAGATCCATGCAATGGGACAAAAGCGGAGCCAAGAAGCGGCGTTCAACCAATTTGTCTTGCTCCACGACCTCGGTCGCCATGAAGAGCTCGCTCAAATGAAAACGGAGTTGCTCGCAGATATCCCCGCAGATAAGCAGTCGATGGCCCATCTGTTTTTAGGGAAAAGCTTCCTCGCCATGAAACAGTACGGAGAGGCGACGAAAGAGCTACTCATGTATGTACAGGAGACTCCAACCGAGACGGCGCTGAACCTCTTGCTAGAGACTGCGTCTGCGGAAGGGAATTTGAGCGCGGTTGATCTGGCCATTGCAAAGTGGAGAGAACACTTCCCCTCGAGCGGAGAGCTTCCCAAAGCCTTTTTTGCCCGCGCGCATGTGCTTAAAAAACAAGAAAAACGGAGCGAGGCCCGCGCCGAGTTAGAAAAACTGCTGGGAGAATTTAGCACTTTCCCCGATCGGTCCGACGCCCTCTTTGAGCTGGCCCACCTCGAGCACCAAGACCTCCTTTGGGAGGGGTGCCGCGCAAGTTCGGAGCAGTTTCTCTCTGAGTTTCCCACATCCCCTTTGGCTCCCTTTGCTGCGCGCTACCTCCTCTCCTCAGGCGCCCATTTGAACCAAAAACAGCAGTTCATCGCAGATATTCAAAAGTGGGGCGCGCTCCCCGCGTTCTCTGATCAAGAGAGGGACACCTGGCAATTTTTTGCCGCCAAGGCGCTCTTTGACCTTGGAGAATCGAGCTTGGCGACAGAGTCTCTTGCGTCGCTCGTTCAAAGAGACTTCCCTGAAAGGAAAGATGCGCTTTTGCTCCTCGCCTTGTGCCACCGCGAAGACCCTCGATTTTGCTCGCTTGCGGAAGAAGCTCTGACCCAAGGAACCTCCCTGATGGAGCCCCGACAGGTGCACATCCTCTTATTTAATGCCTACCTCGCACAGCACGCCCTTGAAGAGGCGAGCAACCATCTTTATGCGGCTTTTGAAGCAAAGGCCCCCATCCAAGCGACGAACCTCCTCTGGCTGGCCGACCAATACCAGCAGCGGCTGGAGAAAAAAGGGGATCTCTTCTTGGCACAGCGGACGGCTACCATCTTAGAAAAAGTGCTCCAGGAAGATCCCTCAGAAGAGGTCTTTTGTCAATTAGCAAAAAGCTATCTCCTCCTCAGCCGCCCTCAAGACGCTAAAGCCCTTTTAGAACCCTTTGACGAACCCCAAAAAGAGACCAAAAGACTATTGGCAGAGAGCTATTTGCGAACAGGCCAAGAAGAGAGGGGAGAGACTTTGCTCGACGAGATCCTCAAACAAAGCGCCAATGTCAGAAGTAAAACAACTGCCGCTGCCTGCTTACAGAGCGCCCGGCTCAAATTGAACAAACAACGCCCCCAAGCACTTGCCCAGCTGAAAGACCTCGTCCTTCAAAAGACTCTGGCCAATGAGCCCATTCACCTCGAGGCAGCGCTCGACTATATAGACGCTCAGGAAGAGAAAAAACTCACCCTCCTGAAAAAAATCAAAGCCGACTTTGAAGGGCAAGAAGACCTCCTCTCCAAAGATTACCACGCAGCGCGCAAAGCCTTGCCCGAAAAAGACCTGATCTACCAAGCCTACATGCAGTGGATGGAGAGCGAAATCCTTTCCTTTTCTATGCAAAAAGAGTTGCAAGCAAAGGCCAAACACCTTTTGCTACAGATTGTACAGACAGGGGCCCCCGAGCCTCTTCTCGACCGAGTGACTGCAAGGCTAAAGACACATGAAGATTCCCAGCCATAAACGTATCCTCTCCGGATCGGCCATCGTCTCATTCGGTTTGCACCTCGCTGCTCTCATCTTCATGCAAAGCCATTCCATTTGGCTCGGCAACCCCATTGTCCGCTCGCCAACGGCCGCCCTAGAAAAAAAGGAATTCAACCAGATCCTGAAAGAGTCTTTCGTCGCTCCCAGAAAAACCGCGGAAGGGCCCCAGAAAGCAGCCCCCCAACAAGAACCCACCCCCGCGCTCGCCGAAGCAACCCACCTCCTTCCCTTGTTTGCTCCGCTCCCCTTGCAAAATTTCTTTGCCACAAACGAACTCCACCTCCCCACCCTCACTCTTCCCGAAAGACCCCTCACAAACCTCTTTGAGCACCTCCCCAAAGAACTCTCTATCCCCCAGATGCTCAGAGCGGAGGAGTTTCATCACCTTCCCACGCCCCTCTCCCCCGAGTTCCAAATCGCTTCCGCCCCCCCCGTTGTGGTTCAAGAGCCCCCTCTCAAGGTCCCACAAATCGAGACCCTCGTATCGATCCCCGCTTTTACAGAAAAAGCCACCCTCGTAAAACCGCCCGCGCCCAAACTCGCCCCGCTTCCCCAACTCCCGACCTTAGCCGACCTCCAAACCATCAACGTCTCCCCCTACTTTGAAGAAGAGATCTCCTTTTCGCCCAATGAGGGAGGAGAGGGTTACTTGTTTGCAATCACACTCATTCCCAAAGACGACCTCGAGTTATCCAAGCTGAAACAACACTACACATTCTTGATTGACCGCTCCAACTCGATCCAGAAAGACAGGTTGCAAGCGATGAAGACATCCGTTTTAAAAGCCTTGGAAGAATTGGACGGAGAAGACACCTTCAATCTCTTTGTGTTTGATAGCAAAGCAGAAAAACTCTCCTCCACTGCACTCCCCGCGAGCAGTGCATCGATCGCCCAAGCAGAAGGATTTTTAGAACGAGTCGACCTGGGAAGCTTCTTTTCCTCAGCCAACCTCGACCGCCCCCTAATGCTCACAGTCCCCGGCAGAGTCGCAGAAGACGAAGTCCACACCGCCATCCTCATGACCGATGGAGAGACCCTCGCCAAGAGAGGTGAGCAAACCGCCCTCCTCTCCCACTGGACCTCGTTTAACCAAGGAAAAGTTACCCTCTTCCCCCTCGCGATGATCACAGACGGCCACCTCGCGACCCTCGAGCTGGCCGCAAAAAGCAACAAAGGGAGACTCGTCTGCGCCCCCACACAACGAGGCCTCAAACGAAAACTCCTCAAACTCATGCGCTCCGTCCATTCACCGGTCGCTAAAAACATCGCTTGCAGAGCCGTCAGCCCCACCAAAGAACAACACGTCGACCTCTATCCCAAACCCTTTGAAGCGCCCCACCTCTACCTCGACCAACCCTACACCCTCATCGGACACACCGATCGCCTCGAAGATTTTGTCCTCTTCGTCCAAGGACGCACCAAAGGGGGCTGGATCAACATCAAAAAGACCGTTTCTTTTGCCAATGCTCGCAAAGGAGGCAAATCGCTCAAAGCCGAATGGGCCCTCCAATCGGCGCACAACCTCTACGAAGAGTATCTGCGCGACCAAAACCCCGTCCACCTCGCACAAGCCCGCGAACTCCTCGCCCCCTACGACTACCAAATCGCTTTTGAGTAAGAGACTGTTGCTCTCGTTCTTCCCAAAAGCCCCCCTCTAGACTTTTTTATGCATTCCCTGTAGCATACTTCTCTTTTTAACAACCTTAACAAGGAACAGCGTGTATGCAAAAATTTCTATTCTGTTTTTTTCTCGGCATTGCCAATTTCTGTTTTGCTTGGACGCTCTATCCAGGCACCTATGATTTGAGCGGCTGTACCGCCGATGGCACTCCCTATGACGGAGAAGTAGTTATTCGACGCCAAGGAAGCAACTACCACGTCGAGTGGTTTACTGGGGGAAGATCTCTCCAAACAGGTGTGGGTATCTTCGATTCCAATGAAAGTGTCTTGAGCGTTGCTTTTGCCGATCCTTCCAATATTCATGGATGGGGCGTTGCAAGCTACCGAGTCAACTTTTGGGGAGATCTCGAAGGAAGATGGGCATTCCACAATAGCCACACTTCCGGAGTCGACCGCCTCGTGTGGAAAAACTCTTACACTTATTAGTCAATCCCGTACAATAAGCCTATGAGTCTACGATTGATTGGCGGCCTATGGAAGGGCCGCCCCTTAAAAACGCCTAAAGGTCCCCAAACCCGCCCCACTCAAGGGATGCTGCGGGGAGCCGTCTTCAATATCTGTCAGTCCCAAATCGAAGGGGCTTGCTTTTTAGATCTCTTTGCCGGGAGCGGCGCAATGGGTCTTGAAGCTCTGAGTAGGGGAGCTTCCCATGCGACTTTGGTCGAACACGACCGAGAAGCGGCTCAGTGCATTCGCTCTAATATCGAAGTGCTGGGAGCAGACAAGTTAACTACTCTCCTCACCACAGATGTTGCAAAAGCGCTGGCACTGCTGGCGAAAAAGGAAACTCGTTTCGACATCATCTATATCGATCCCCCTTATGATACAGCCATTGAAAGCCATTTTCCCGCTCTGCTTCCTCTCCTAGCCCCTCGGGCATGGATCTTTATCGAAGAGCGCTCTAAAACGAAAAAGAGCCCCCCCAATCCGGAGGGACTTGTCCATAAGGACAGCCGCCGTTTTGGAGAGGCCCTTTTACACCAGTACCACTTCGTAGCAGGCTAACGAACCTGCTTTCCCTCTTCGTAGTAAGCCACTGTTAGATTGCCATTCTGGTCATACTTGCGCTTTTCGCCTTGGAGTTGGTCGAAGACAAAGGTCTGTTCCAGCGCAGGGCTGCCGCTGTCATAGTACTTGTTGAATTTTCCGTGGCGAAGCCCTTCTTGGAATTCCCCTTCAAAGACAAGAACCCCTTCGGCATTCCAATTTTGAGAAAGCCCCTGCAGTTGATCGTGAACATAGAAGCAAAGGCTCTCAAGAGCGCCATTGGGGTGGTACCCCTTCTCTTCCCCTTCTTTCAGATCGTTCGCGTAAGAGATCTCTTTATAAATTTCTCCATTGGGATAGTACTGGGTCGCTTTTCCATGCTTTTGATCGGCTACCAGAACAATCGTCGCAGACAATTTTCCGTCCGGTGCATAGAGATGGGCCACACCCTCTTTTTTCCCTTGAACATAGGGAGTCTCTGCTAAGAGCACTCCGGCTGGGGAATATTCGGAGACGATCCCTTCAGCGAGGTCATTTTCAAAGTGGGCTTCCATTGCCTTCACTTTTTCTTTCCCAGCTTGTGGAGCATAAAACAATGTGTGAGGACCGTTCTTTAAATTATTTCGATAGTAGGTAACCACCTCTTTCCCATCAGGCGTGTGTTGAAAAAAACGGCCTTCGAGCTTCCCTTGGCGGTAGTTCGCCTCTTCGACAAGAAGATCGTTCGCATCCCACATCTGTTTGACTCCATGCAGTTTGCCTTGCTCATATTTCACGCGTGTCTGTACATGGCCATTGGGGTAATAAACAACTTCTTCCCCAGAGAGTCTTCCCTCATCATCATAAGATAAGAGATGCTGAATCACATCTTTAGAGGAGTACGTCACATGCTGTCCTACAGGGACCCCTGCAGCAAAAATCTGAACCGATTGCAAGGAGCCATCGGGAAACCAAGCGCGAACCTCTCCATCGGGTCTGTCTTCTACAAAGGACATCACTTTTTCTGGTCTGCCGCTCTCAAAAAAGAGCTCTTGCTTGCCTTCTCTCTTTCCATGGACGTAGTGAGCGCGACTTTTAATCTGCTCTTTGTTCCACCAGGAGAGGACCGTGCCATGGAGCAACCCTTGATCAAAGTAGGCTTCAAAGAGGGGGTCGCCCTGCTCTGTCCATTCCCTTTGCCATCCCTGTTTTTTCCCGAGAGCAAATTCTGCACGCACTCTGAGTTGTCCATTTTCATGCCACTCGTTTTGGATCCCTTCAGGCACATCGTTTTGGAAGTAGGCATCGAGCCGCGCATTGCCGTTCGGATACCACTCGGCCACTTGCCCTTCTTTCAGCCCGTTTGCAAAATGCATACGGCATGCGAGGACTCCATTGGGATGCCACTCTTCGTGCAGTCCATCTCTTTTTTGATCGGCACAGCAGGTGGACACTTTCATTTGACCTGAAGGGTAGTACTCCTTCTGAGGCCCTTCGAGTTTTCCTTGTGAGAAATACTGTTCCATTTTAAGGGTCCCGTCGGGATACCACTCTAAGAAAGGGCCATCCAATTTTTCACTGACGATCGAAAATTCTCTGATCTTATTGCCTTGTTCGCTGTAATCTACGAT
>CAIVVG010000131.1 GCA_903909295.1 uncultured Chlamydiae bacterium | reverse complement strand
GGCAATATCGACAACAGTATATAGCCCCCCATTTTTGAATCGAAAATAGGCTCAAAAGAACCGAAAAATCGATCAAAATTTTTTTACAGAACACCCTCTTAGGTACTGAGACCTTGGTCGGTGACGACCGGAGGTCTAGCCGCTACGGGCAGGGGCGGTGGGGGTGGGGGAGCTTTCTTCTGCAACTCGTCCGCTGCTTTCAAGCGCCCTTTCTTCCTCTCGGAATCCCAGCTCCCTTCCATCATCTCCTTGATGTCTGTGGAGTCGAGGGTCTCGAACTCCATCAACATATTGGCCATGAGTTCTACCTTATCGCGGTGGAGCTCGAGTGTTGCGGTCGCTTGTTTGTAGGCTTCGTCGAGGAGTTGGCGGACTGTCTGGTCGATCTCTTCAGCGGTCTTATCGGAGTAGTCTTTTTCGCTATTGCGAACCCCTAAGTACTGGTTCGTCTCCGTTTGTTGATCGTAGGCGACAGGGCCGAGTTTATCGGTCATTCCCCATTCGCAGACCATGCTCCGAGCTAGGCGGGTCGCTTGCATGAAGTCGTGGCGAGCGCCCGAGGACATATCGTGGACAAAAATCTCTTCCGCGGCTCTGCCTCCCATAAGGACGATGAGCTGGTCTAAGGCCTCTTTCTTCCAGTAGCTGAGCCGATTTTTCTTCGGCATGAAGTGGGTAGCCCCTAAAGAAAAGCCCCGAGGGATGATCGTCACTTTATCAACCGGATCGCTCAATTTGACGGTGAGTCCCGCAATGGCGTGTCCTGCTTCGTGATAGGCGGTGGTTCTCTTTTCCCCTTCGTCCATCTCGAGACTACGTCTCTCTTTACCATAACGGACCTTATCGCAAGCCTCTTTCAGCTCGACGGAGGTGACGGCAAAGCGCCCTTTGCGAGCAGCGCAGAGAGCAGCTTCATTGAGGACGTTTTCCAAATCGGCTCCGGAAGAACCGGGGGTGCTGCGGGCAATGTCACCCAGATCGACCGAGGGGTCCATCTTGATTTTGCGGGCGTGCACTTTCAAAATTTCTAGGCGCCCTTTGACATCGGGCAGATCGAGCGCTACTCTACGATCAAAACGGCCGGGGCGAAGGAGCGCTCGGTCGAGGACGTCGGGGCGGTTGGTTGCGGCGATCAAGATCACCCCTTCCCGGGAGTCAAATCCGTCCATTTCGACGAGGAGTTGGTTGAGTGTCTGCTCTCTTTCGTCATGTCCTCCACCGACTCCAGAACCGCGGTGGCGGCCGACAGCGTCGATCTCATCCATGAAGATGATGCAGGGGGCGTTCTTCTTTGCCTGATCGAACATATCGCGGATACGGCTTGCACCGACGCCGACAAACATCTCGACAAAATCGGATCCGGAGATCGAGAAGAAAGGACGGTCAGCTTCTCCTGCGACAGCGCGGGCGACGAGGGTTTTTCCTGTTCCTGGAGGACCTACGAGGAGAACCCCTTTAGGAATACGAGCGCCGAGGGCGGTGAACTTTTGTGGATCTTTTAAAAAATCGACGATCTCTTTGAGTTCTTCTTTTGCTTCATCGGCTCCAGCGACATCCTTAAAAGTGACCTTATTGGTCTCTTTGGTCATCAAGCGGGCGGGCGATTTTCCAAAACTCATTGCAGAAGAGCCGACTCCCCCTTTCATTTGTTTGGAGAAGATGAAGTAAAGGAAGAGGACCACCATTGCGACAGGGAGGACGGTGAGAATGTAGCTAAAGTAATTGAGGGGTGGTTCTTGGCTTTTAAAAGTCTTTTCAAGGACCGTATTGAGTGCCTGATCGGGCGCACGGTAATTGAGCCCTTTGTTTTCATTGAAATTTTTCCACTCTTGCTGGGCCTGAGCAAACCAATGGCCAAACGTCTCGGGATCTTGCTTTTCTAAAGCGCGGGTCGAGAGCTCTTGATTATTGAAATACCAAATGACCGAGGCTACTTTGCCGCGCGCTTTATTGAGGAGTTCCCCATTTTTTTCCAAGTTCTGAGAAACAGTCGTATACTGCTGCAGCTCTTCGACATAGTTCCGAACGCTGCGGAGCGATGCGAGGCGGACCCCGTCTTGCTCGCGGCCTAAGGTGGTGAGCATTTGAGCGATTTGAGCCGTAACGCTGCGATAGGCCTGTAACTGTGCCGTCGCTGTCAGGTCTGCAACAGAGGAGAGCTGGGTGCTGATGGCCTTGAGTTCGGTCTTTGTAGCCTCGGCGCCAACGCCTAAAGCGGGAGAGCGGAGAAGGGTCACCATGTCGTGGAGCTCTTTGGCCACCACATCGAGACTCTCCAAAGAGGGGGAGCTCTGAGCTGCGCTCAAAGCTTTTTGTACAACGGGAAGGGAGGTAATCTCTTTATCTGAGAGAGACTGAACGACAATTGCATTGTTGCGGTCTGTTGTATCATAGGCGGAACCTACAACGGTAAACCCGCTTCGAGAAAGGGGCGCTCCGACGAGGTGAAGGTAAATGTCTGCTGCGTCCGCAACAGTCTTCTGCAGAGAATCGAGGCCCTGCGCAAGCGCCCCCTGAGAGGCCTTCAGTTCATGGTTTTGGTTGAGCAGTTCCAGATAGCGATAACGCTCAGTGCTCTCTTCCGGCTGAGAGTCGCGGAATTTCCCTGTAAATGTAACGAGGTTTTCATTCTGGGCGATCTTCCGATTCTCTTCCGGAACGGTCAGATTGAGGTTGGTAAGGTGCTCCGCTTGATGACTGAAAGCCACCTTGGCCGTCTTCTCAGGGGCAAATGTCTGGATGCCGAGCAGCACGAGAACCGCCACAAGGAGAAACAGCGCGAAGCTGCTGGAAGCATTTTTTCTTGGATCTGGACTCATTTTGGCCATAATTGCCCTATTTTATATTGGAAGGTGGATAAAGTTCTAGCTCAAAAATTCCTCATAACAAAAAAACTCTTAACTTGTGTACAAAAATACGACCCGACCCCTATCTAACAGAATTTCAAGGTTTTGCACCCGAGTGCGCCACCCGGTCTTACCCTCTTCGATCGCATCGAGCAGGGGTTCCAAGATCGTTTTAGGGAGGGTCACCCCCCCCTTTTTAGCCAGCGACTGGAGGTGATGGCGCCTCTCAACCCTCTCCGTTAACTCGTCGATCTCCTTGCCCGCCACCCTTCTATCGAGGTAGCTCTTCAATTCAGAGGCCCTTTCAGCCAAAGCCGCGAGGTTGCTCGATACCTCTTTCCCAAAGGAGCGGCTCAGCTCAGGCAAAATCGCCATCCTCATCCGAGAGCGCAAATAGGCGGGGTCCCTATTGGTCGGATCATAAAAGGGGGTCAAGTGCTGCGAGACGAGGTACTCCTCCAACTCCTTCTTAGGCACCTTCAATAAGGGGCGCCAGAGCGTCAGCTCTCCCCACGTAGAGACAGGGTCCATCCCCCCCAAGAAGGGCAAATGGGCCCCCTCGAGAACTCGCTTTAAGGCGGTTTCCGCCCAGTCGTCCGCTTGGTGAGCCAAGAGCACTGCGTGACAAGAAATTTCTTTAAAAAAAGAGAGTCTCGCCAAGCGGGCAGACTCTTCCGTGGTGCACCCTTCTAATCGAGTTGTATGGTAAGGGAGATTTAAAGAGCCGATTTCCCGCCGGATCTCCTCAGCTTCAGAGGCGCTCTCTTCGCGCCAACCGTGATCGACATGAGCCACGTGCGGAGCGACCCCACAAGAGATCAGAGAGTAGAGCAGCGCTTTGGAGTCGGGACCGCCAGAATAGCCGAGCAGAAGGGGGCTCTTTCCATCCCAGTGCCTTTTTAAAAAGGCAAAAACAGCTATACTCAAAGCATGTTTCCGATTCTTTGGCGCTACACTCTGCAAGGTTATCTCCGGATCTTTTCTCTTTCTGTGTTTTGTTTTTTGAGCGTGCTCATCGTCTCGCGCTTCAAAATCATCGCCCGCTTTGCAGCCCTCAGTTCCGACTGGGGCAAAACAGGGCGTTTTATATTGTACCAGCTTCCCCTGATTTTGCCGATGGCGATTCCCGTTTCGGCTCTGATTGGAG
>CAIVVG010000130.1 GCA_903909295.1 uncultured Chlamydiae bacterium | reverse complement strand
TTTCGATTCAAAAATGGGGGGCTATATACTGTTGTCGATATTGCCCCCCATATTTGAAGTCGAAAAGAGGCCAAAATAATCCAAAAACTCGATGAAATATTTTTTACAGAACACCCTCTAAGGACCTTATGGAGAAGCCGAGCTTACGGCATCAACGCTTATTACGACTATCGAAACGCGGGCCGCTTTAACTCGAATCAAATCGGCGTGGGCCTTGAAACTCTCGGCGAGTTGTGGGATTTCCGCATCAACGGTTATTTGCCCGTTGGGGCTAAAACCAGCGCTCCCTATGATTCCGTCTTTGGACGCTTTTCCGGCCATTCCATGCTCCTATCACAAAAAGTGCTCTCTGCAATGAAAGGGTCTGATGCCGAATTCGGCTTTCACTTTGGAACCTCTCAATCATTTGATTTCTATGCAGCCGCGGGCCCTTATTACTTTGTAGGAGAAGCGGCTCCTGCGACCTGGGGCGGAAAAGCGCGGATCTCTGGGACCTTCAAAGATATGCTGACGCTAGAGATCAGCGACTCGTATGACAGAACTTTCCACAATAAATTCCAGGGACAGATTGGTTTGACCTTTTCCTTTGGCCCCCAGTCAAAAGACTCTTGCAAAGCGACTAAGGTGCTGGTTAACAGGATGCTACAGCCAGTAGGGCGACAAGAGATCATCGTCGTCGACCATGCAAAGAAAAACACCGCCGCCATCAATCCTGCCACAGGACTCCCCTACTTTTTTGTTTTCGTCGATAATACGAGCAGTTCCAACGGCACTTACGAGAGCCCTTACCACAACTTCGCTCAAGCACAAGCCAACTCCTCGCCAAATGACGTCATCTACGTATTTCCCGGCGATGGGACGACGAAAGGGATGGATTCAGGGATTGCGTTACAGCCAAGCCAGAAGTTTTGGGGCTCCGGCGTCAGTCATTTGATACAAACTTCTGCAGGGACGATCTCGATTCCAGCGCAAAACACCTCGGCCCCCACCATTACGAATACCAACATCAACACAGAAGGGAATGCGATCACCCTGGCCGCCAATAACGCCATCAGCGGTTTTACCATTGCATCTGCAAGGAATGATGCTATTTATGGAACCAATCCCCAAAGTCTGGAGGTCTCTTCTTGCACGATCGAGAACACCGTTACTTATGCGATTGAAGCTTCCTTTCCCGGCGATGCCTCTGTTCTTTTAACGAACAATCAGTTTTTAAACAACAGCAACGGGATCTTGTTGACCTTGAATGGGACATCTACCGTTGTCTGCTCGAACAATACGTTTCAGGGCCAAACTTCTGTCTCTAGCATTCCGTTGGAGCTAGATGCGGTGAGTAGCAATGTGCTCACTGCCCAGATAGAAAATAACGTCTTCCATGCCAATAAATCTGGCAGCATTCTGGTGGGACTCACTAGCGTCCTTGATGCCACTATCAGCGTGCTGAACAATACGATCACAAATAACGGATCGGGGTCTCGTGGCTCAGGGCTGGGAGCGAGCTTTGCGATCCTTCCAACAGGGACTACCAACAATTGCTCCATTGTATTCAACGGCAATACGGTCTCTGGCAATACGCTCCTTGACACCACATCGAATTCTCTTTCTTTCAATCCGTCAGGTGCGTTTAACACTCTTTCTGTCACAGCATCCTCAAACACCATATCCAATAATGGAGCCGCAGCCATAGCCCTTGCGACTCCAGTCGTCAATAGTTTGACGTTGCTTGTGACAGGCAATACAATCACGGGATGCGGGGATCACGGAATCGCTGCGAGCGCCTCCGGATCTACTCCAACTGGCAATATAACAATTAACAATAACACGATCGCAGATATTACAAATAACTCAAACGGCATTGACATAGCCCAAGACTTCTCAACACTTACTCTGACCATCCTGAATAATGAAATTAACCAATGCGAAGGGAGTGGAATTACCAGCTATGCCCCTGATGGCATTGATTCTTTCATATTGAATGTCTCAGGCAATACGATCAGTAACTGTCAAAACCTGTCATCCAATGGTGCCTCAGGCATTGACATAGATCAATATACCAGCCTTGCAGGCTCTATCACCAACAATACGTTGTCAGGCAATACCGAGCCCGCTGTAAACGTCGGTTCACTCCTAGCGAGCCCCACAGTCTGCCTTACGCTTACCGGCAATAGCAACAGCAGCGATTATATTTTGGTCAATCCAGATGGGGGAGTCTTTCACTTAAGCCCCTGCGACGTACACTCCGTTAACACAGGCACCATCACCCCCTCAGACTCGGTCACTCTTGTTAAATCCTGTCCTGGCGCTACTCCCTGCCCCTAAGCGGGTGTCTGTTTCTTGATTTTTCCTGTAGCACCGCCTCTAAAGGACGGGAGCCCCCGTCCTTTGGTTGTTGATGCATCAGGCTCATTGCCTTGTCCATCAATCCAAGAATCAAGCGCTGCGCTCTCTGAGATCAAGTGCAGACGCCAGCATGGTAGCTCTCTTTGTTTTTTTTAAGGATACCTAAATTTTTTTCCGGTTTATAATCCGCAACTTATGAAGGTTTGGTTTTGTCTTTTTGCGGTGTCATGGACTTTCGCCCAAAACATCGTCTTCGTCCACTTGGGAAACTCCGCACCCGACTGCCTGTTCACAGTGGTCAAACAGGCGAGATACTTCAACCCTACTATCCCCATTTACCTCCTCGCAGATAAACAGGCGTTTGTAAACCAGGCGGAGTTTTTCGTAGAAAACCATGTCGACTGTGTCGATACGGCAGAGATTCCTTTCACTGAAGAACATCTCAATTTTCTAAAGGTGAATCGGATCGCGTCCTCGATTTCCAACGGATTCTGGGTCTACGCTTCGGAGCGATTTTTCACTTTGTTCGATTTTCTTATGTTTAAAGAACTCAAAGACGTTTTTCACCTCGAAAATGACTGCATGCTCTACGCCGAAGTCAGCGAATTACTGCCTCTTTTCGAAACGGCGCAGCTGGCAGCTCCTTTCCAATCACGAAGTGGCTGCATCCCCTGCTTTGTGTTCATTCGAAATAGGGAAAGCATGGTGCCCTTGATCGATCATATGATCGCTGAAATGGTCAATTACCGGGGAGTGCGCCCTCATATCTATGTCAACGATATGCAAACGCTTGCGAGCTTCTATAAAAAATTCGGCGCAAAATCTTTGCTCCCCCTCCCCACCCTCATGCCTGAATATGGCAAATATCACTCCCAAAGAAAAAGCATTTTCCCACAGGACAATAGCACGCACCTGAGTTTTCTTTGGGAATACGCAGAGCTCTTCCCTGAGATCCTTTTTGATGCCGCGGGTCTCGGAATTTTTTTGAATGGGAATGATCCGCGCATTTCACCAGGATGTGGTCCTGGTACCGTTCACTCTCGCTGCCTATTCAATCCCCGGTTTTTCACCTACTGGTGGGGCTGCGATAGCCAAGGCCGCAGCATTCCCTACTTATCTTTCAAAGAAAAAAACTATCGAATCATCAATTTCCACTTTCACTCGAAGAAGCCCGATGATTATACATCTTATTAGTGTCTGCTGCACATATTTTATTGCGATCAAGAAAAATGAGGGAAATCCGTTGGATTCTCTTATCCTCAGCTCCTACACGCCATTATTACCGCCGCAGGGGAGATATTACGCCGACCCCTTCTTGCTCAAATACGAAGGGATCAACTATCTGTTTTTTGAAAATTACGACTACAAAAAAGGGGTCATTTCCTACGTTCAGATCGATCCAGAGGGCCATTTTACGGAACCAAAATTAGCTCTTGAGCTCCCCACCCACCTCTCGTTCCCTTTCGTGTTTCAAGAAGAAAATGAGATCTACATGATCCCCGAGACGTACCAGCGTCGATCGGTTTCCCTCTACAAATGCAAAACGTTTCCCAATCAATGGGAATGGTGCAGAAGCTTGATTCACGGAGAGCGTTTTTCCGATCCTATCCTTTTTAAACATGGCGGGTTGTATTGGCTATTTACAGCGATCCGAGGTGATCAGCTTTGCATCTATTACGCGGAGAGTTTAGACGCCAAATTTCGCCCTCACCCCATCAATCATCGGCACATTCGAGGGAGAAATGCAGGGCCGGTCTTTCTTCAGAGCGGCAGACTGATACGCCCTACCATGGATTGCAGGGAGTACTATGGGAAGGCGGTTATTTTAAAGGAAATTCTCCTTTTGACAACGGAGGAATTTGTGGAAAGAGAGGTCCTCTATATCGGGCCTGACTGGGCCCCTAATTTGGTAGGGACTCACTCCTTTTGCCTCAACCCGGATTACCTAGCCTACGACGGGAACTTTTATCAATAACTTCATAACCCAGAAGCACTTAATTTAACGAGTGATTCTGTTTGCTGCAGATAGTAACAAGCTCGCAAACGGCGGATATCATACAGTCCATCTGATTCATAAATGGCAAGAGCCACAATCCCTTCTTGATGGAGACTGATGGAGCTTCCAATCGGTGTGGCCACTGTATCTATTGGCCCGAGAGTGAAAATGGCCAGCAGAGTCGCATCGTCATACGCCCCCCCTAAAACGGCGATATTCTGAGAATTCACCGCTACCGAGATGATTCTCCCGGCAGTTGCATTGGGCATCTGTGCAGAGGTAGCGGTCGTCGCCCCTGAAGCCACGCGCCAGATGAGGGGTAGTGAATTCGTGTCGTCCGTGCCCCCCAGCACTGCCACACCATTCGGACCTATCGCAACGGCATTGAAGATGCCCACAAGGTCCCCTGCATTAGCAATTATCGAAGCCGAGCTGCTATTGGAGGGGAGCCGATAGATCAGAGGAAGGGTATCCCGACTGAATGTAGCGCCCACAAGAATGGCCGTCCCATTTGAATCGATAGCTACACCATTGAGTTGACCTCCATCTGCGGGGTCTGGAATCGAGATCGCTTCAGCCACTGTGCTCGAGTGAGGGAGTCGGTAAATAAGGGCTTGGGTGTGGGTATTATCCACGCCTGCTAAAATAGCAGTTCCATCAGGTCCCACAGCAATGCTATTGATTTGTCCACTGCTTGTGAGATTGGGAAGGGTAACGGAAATCGCGCTACTGGCCCCTTCGGGCAGAATATAAGCCACAGGCACTGAGGAATTAGCATTAACACCTCCCATAATGGCCGTATTCCCGGCCCCCATCGCAACTGAAAGGAGAGTGATTGGATCTGCCCCTGGGACTGTCAGCCCTACGACTTGAGAAGCGCCGAAAGGGAGGCGGAAAAGAATTGATTGGTTGTTGGAGTCACCTACGAGAATGGCGTTCCCGTTAGAATCGAAGGCGGCGCTGTTGAATTCTCCGCCTTCTGGGAGATGAGGGATTGAAATCCGCGTGATGTGGGAGCTCACGACAGACCCTCTAAAAAGGAGAGGGTTATTATTGGCATCGATCCCGAAATAGAGGACCGTTCCCCTATAAGAGTCGAGGGCGATACCATTGAGAGAGCCTTGTACATTGGCAAAGTTACCCACTGCTACTGCGGAACTTTGCCCTATGTTGAATGTCTCTGCCAACGGGTAAGAAGGGGCATTGCTCCCCTCCCCAGTCTGTCCAGAGCCACCTAAAGCAACGATATCCGCTTCCCCTCTAGCGATGAAAAAAAACACTAAGATCTGGAAAAACTTTTTCATTGCCGCAAATATAGCAAAAATAATTTTATTCATCAAGTTGGGACTTTTTTCGCATTTCTACAGGGGTGTTCTGTAAAAAAAAATTTTGATCGATTTTTCGATGCAAAAATGGGGGGCTATATACTGTTGTCGATATTGCCCCCCATATTTGAAGTCGAAAAGAGGCCAAAATAATCCAAAAACTCGATGAAATATTTTTTACAGAACACCCTCTT
>CAIVVG010000129.1 GCA_903909295.1 uncultured Chlamydiae bacterium | reverse complement strand
GGGTGCCGATGGGGTACCGTTTTTCGATCTCTTCCCAAGGATTTTCTTCTTTCTGTTTGAGACCTAGTGCAACTCTTCCCTTATCGCGATCGACGTGGAGGATCACGACATCGAGCTCTTGTCCGAGGTGGACGAGTTCAGAAGGGTGTTTGATCCGTTTCCAAGTCATATCTGTGATGTGGAGAAGGCCGTCGATTCCATCGAGGTCGAGGAAGACGCCGAAATCGGTGATGTTTTTGACAACCCCTTTGCGAGAAGCGCCTTCTTCGATGTGCTCCAGGAGCTCTGCTTTGCGAGAAACTCTCTCTTCTTCGAGGAGTTCGCGGCGAGAGACGACGATGTTCTTGCGATCGATATTGATCTTGAGGATTTTGAAGTCGTAAGAGCGACCGACGAAGTCATCGAGGTTTTTGATTCTCTTGTTGTCGATCTGAGAGCCGGGAAGGAACGCTTCCATGCCGATATCGACCATGAGACCGCCCTTCACCTTGCGCATCACTTTCCCTTTGACAATCGACCCTTCGGTGCAATTGTGGACGATGTATTCCCACTGACGGTATTTGCGCGCTTTTTCTTTGGAGAGGACGATCTGTCCATCTTCGCCTTCTGTGGCGTCGAGATACACTTCCGTGTTTCCGCCGATGACGAGCTCTTCGGGCTCTGTGAATTCAGAAACAGGAACAAGACCCTCTGACTTGAGACCCACATCGATCACGACGTAGTCTTTAGATATCTCTGCAATCCGCCCATTGAGGATCTGACCAGCGTTGAGCATGGAAAGAGCTTCCTCTGGGTTCGCTGCCGCAGAACCATAGAGAAGGTCGCGGAACTGACGCGCCTCAGTTTCTTGGAAATCTACGTCGTCGAGTACGTTGCTGCTGTTCCAATCGTGAATATTTTTGGGGGAATGTTTAGACATGGTTAAAGGGTTTCTCCTGTTTGTAGTTAAAGGAAAAAGATTATCAAACCAGGGGAATAACTGCAAGACCATTTTTCTCAGTGCCATTTCCCTAAAATCTTTTGTGAAATAAAAAAATTGCTTTATTTTTTATAAGTAATTTCCTAGATTGAAAATTTCTAGTGTACTGGGGATATAAGGATGCTCTTAGAAGAACAACTTGAGTTTGAATTTTCTTTTGGATGTCCCTCCATTGACGCCGAATACTACCGGGATGGGGCGCAAGACCTGATCGGGAGGCTCGTGCCTCAAGCCCTATTGGATGCGAAGGGGCTCGACCTCTCTGCTTCCCGCGTTCGCTTTGCCGATCTGCTCCCTGTCATCAGCTGGTCTAGCCTCGACCGGGGCCCCTGCACCCTTTCGGTCCTCCTCCTTTGCCGCTATCGCCTCAATGCCTGTAATTTTTTCTATGACATGGTGAGTCGCTGGCTCCTTCCTCAAAAACAGGTGAATGTGGAGCTCTTCTTTGCCTCCGACGTCCGGTTGCCCCATCTATCGGAGGATCTCTTGAGCGTAGCCGAGATCGTCGTCTACCTGAAAAGCGCCCAAGACGTTGAAGCGGTGCGGCGCAATATGCATGCCGTGGAGACCGAAATTCGCCTGGGAGTAGTCTCCAATTACCACGCTCGCCGGATCTTGGAGTTCAAGGGGCTCTCCACTGACGGGAAGACGGCGATGATTCAAGAAAAAATTACCTCGTTGATCCAGAGTCACTCAAAAGATTTTGACCGAGGAATTTTTTCCCAGATGCAGCAATTTCTCGTGACCTGCCCAGAACCCTTTAAAAAAGTGCGCGATTACCACCACATCAGCCGTATTATCTCGAACCTCTATTCCATCCGAAAATTCCTCGAACAAAATATTCAAGTATTCCCATCTAAGAGACATGTGCAACTAAAATATCTTCGGACCCGTCTCGTGATGGAGGGGCAAAAAGAGCGTCCGGTTCTCGGCATCTTGGTCGGACTCAATTTGCTCCACGAACATGAGCGCTTTGAGACAGAGCATTTAATGAGCGCGATCCAGAAAAAGCTCCCCGCCGCCCGCTTAGTGGAGGGCTCCGCCTTCAGCGACCCTTCCCGCGACGCCAAGATCCAGGCGATGTACTTGGAAGTAGAGAGAGAAGGGCTCGTCGACTTTTCACTCGATGAAATCCAAAGCCTCAAAATGGGGCTCCCCGATCAAATTCGGGGCCACGTAGAGCAGCTGACCCATCCCATTTTTATGCCCCGCAATGAGGAAGAGGTTCTTCGCAATATCATGATCCTTTCGCGGCAGCTCCGTTTTGTAGACGACTTGCCCCACGTGATCATCACGTTTGACGAGCAGAAAGGGGAGTCGCTCCATTTCACGGTCATCTTGCTCCGCGTCCTTGCTGAAGAAGGGGCGGGGGCTCAAGAGCTGTTTGCTCGCGCCATAGGTCCCTTCAAGTTTTCCGCCGAGCGGATCCGAAGGGTCGGGCGCCTCCGACGCCGTTACGTCAAAGAGGCCGCCGTTTTCCGCACAGTGACTCCGATCGAGCCGTTCTTGCGTCCCGACCATTCCGTCGACATGGTGCAGGCGCGCGCTGCGATTTTAGGGGAAGTGGCCAAGGTCGTTGGAGAGGTCCGCGATTATAACGGCGGCATGATCTATAAGCAGAGTGAGACTCTGAGTGGTTTGAAGCAGGCATTGGGCAAAGTAGCCCTGCAGAACAACTTGCTGCTCGAAAAATTCTTCTATTCCCTGGCTCCCATGGAGATGCGCAGCGTTTTCGAAGTGGAGCCGCTCAAGCAGCTTTTCCTCCTCTTGCTCCAAGCGATGAAGAGCCATTTGGCTCGCCAGGTAAGGCACGAGGCTGAGCGGCTGATGGTGGTCCTCCCCGTCGAGGGATCTCTGCAGAAAAGACAGCTGGCGGAGCGGATCGAGAAGTTAGCGATCCCTCAGCATTTGCTGGCGACGTTTACACTAGAGGTCCACGAGACACAGTATGTGGGCTATCTTTATTTATCTGGCGAGCGGCATGATGCGTTTTTAAATGCAGTGGATGGAAGATGAAAAAAAACATTGGAACACCTGGACGTTTGCTGCGCCTTGCGATAGCAATCGGGCTTTTAGGCCTCGCTTACTGGCGAGGAAGTTGGATTCTCTTGCTCGCTTCGGCCTTTGTCTTTTTCGAGGCATTTGCTAGCTGGTGCCTTTTTTACCAGATCATCGGTAAAAACTCCTGTCCCAGAAAGTAGGGCTCTGCCCTACAACCCGGCAAAGGGCGCTGGCCCTTTGCAAACCCTCTTCAGCTGAAATCTCCTCTTTTAATGCGACCCCTTGTGTAGAACCAAAGAGGTCGGCTATCATAGAAACATGATCCAGGTCTACCCATCGATTTTATCTGCCGATTTCGGTTGTCTTGCCGCAGAGGCTAAGCGGCTGGAAGCAGCAGGCGCCGATGCGATTCACGTCGACATCATGGATGGCCATTTCGTCCCCAACCTCACACTAGGTCCTCGTGCTCTTGCCGCAATCAATCGCGCAACGCCTCTCTTCCTCGATGTCCATATCATGATCTACAACCCTTACGACTACATTGAAGTTCTGGCTCAATCAGGTGCCGATCGAATCACGTTCCACTTTGAAGCGACCGAAGATGTGGAAGAGACCTTGACGTTCATCCGGCGGTGCGGGATTCAGGCGGGATTGGCCTTTCGACCGGAAACTTCCTTTTCAATGGTCCCCAAATACCTAGACAAATGCGATCTCCTATTGCTCATGACCGTCAATCCTGGATTTGGCGGCCAAAAATTCTTGCCCGAAGTGCTGGATAAAGTGGAGCTGGCCCGCAAGTGCGTAACGCCCGAATTCCTCATCCAGGTCGATGGGGGCATTGACCGAGAGACAGCGCGTCAGTGTGTGCAGGCGGGTGCCAATGTCCTCGTGAGTGGCAACTATCTCTACAGCAGGCCCGATTTAAGTGAGGGGATACGGTCATTAAAACACCAATGAGTCGAGGGACACTGAAAAAAGCAGTTGTGATTGGCGGCGGTACCGGCAACTTCGTCGTGCTGCAGGGATTGAAAAAATACCCCCTCGATCTGACTGCGATTGTCTCCATGGCCGATGATGGGGGAAGCACGGGGATTTTACGCGATGAACTCGGCGTGCTCCCTCCGGGCGATGTGCGGCAGTGCCTGGTCGCTCTTTCGACCTCCAGCCGTTTGATGCGCTCGCTGATGAACTACCGGTTTGAAAATGGGGGATTGGGAGGGCATTCATTCGGAAATCTCCTCTTGTCCGCTTTAGAAAAGGTGACGGGGAGTTTTGAAAAAGCGGTCGAAGAGGCGGGAAAAATCCTGTCGATCCGTGGAAAAGTGATTCCCGTTACGACCCACCAGGTGCGTCTGAAGATGGTGCTCAACAACCGGCAAGTATTGGAAGGGGAAAGGGCCATTTATCTCTCTCAGGAGATCGATCAGGGCTACAAGTCGATTTATCTCGAGCCGTTTCCCAAAGTCAATCCGCGGGTAATCGACGAAATTAAGCACGCCGATCTCATTGTCATTGGCCCAGGCGGCCTCCACACATCGTTGATCCCCAATTTGCTCGTCGAGGGAGTTTGCGCGGCGATCCGAGAGAGCGCTGCTCGAAAAGTATTTGTCGTGAACTTGATGAATCGAAAAGGGCAGACGACCGGCTTTCGGACGAGCCAATACCTCAATGAATTGAATCGGTTTTTAGAAAAAGATATCTTTGACCACATCCTCGTCAATGTACAAAGACCCTCCCGCCAACTGATCGATTTCTATGCCAGCGAAGGGGACCTCGTCGAAAATGATATGGAAGATGAACGGGTGATTTTTGGCCAACTCTTAGGCAGACTCGCAGAAGAACCCAAGAAAGACCTCTTGAAAAGAAACTTGATTCGGCACGATTCAAAAAAACTGGCCGAGGAGCTGATTAAACTTGTTGATCATCTTTGACTTAGACGACACTCTGATCGATACCTCCGGCGCGGTAACCCCTTTCAAGATGAAACAGTGCTTGGAATGGATGGCCCGTTCAGG
>CAIVVG010000128.1 GCA_903909295.1 uncultured Chlamydiae bacterium | reverse complement strand
TCTTCCTCTTTCTCACAGTGATGGTCGCTCACGTAGCGGGCGGTGGTCAGGTATTCAATGATATCACGGGATTGGGCCTTCCCCACTGGTTGGCGACGAGTTTTTATACAGCGCTCTTTGCTCCTGTGGTCTATTTAGGGGCCCACTCGGTGGATCGACTCAACCTCGTCTTGATTTCTGGAGTGGTCCTCTCTTATTTCGCTTTTGTAGGAGTCTCCGCCAGTCACGTTCAGCCGCAACTTTTGGCCCATGCTAACTGGGGCAAGGCTCTGCTTTCTCTTCCGATCCTTTTTACCGCATTCACTTATCAAGTCATTATCCCCACTCTCCTCACCTATATGGAGCGGAACGTCAAGAAGATCCGTCTGGCGATCATTTTTGGCTCTTCGATCCCCTTTCTGATCTACGTCGTTTGGGAAGCGATGATTTTAGGGATCGTCCCTGCGGAAGGACCTGGAGGCTTAATTGAAGCTGCCACTTTGGGACAGAACGCTGTCACTCCCCTCCGCCAGTTCGTCAATGACCCAATGATCTTTCAGATCGGTCGCTACTTTGCCTTCTTCGCTCTCACTACTTCTTTCATCCCGCTTGCCCTAGCCTTCTTTGACTTTTTGGCCGATGGCTTGAAGTGGCAAAAAAAGGGAATCCACCGCTTCTCGCTCTGTTTGGTCGTGTTTGGCGTCCCCTTTATCATCGCCCTCCTTCGCCCCGATATTTTTTTGGTCGCGTTAGGCTATGCCGGTGGAATTAGCTGCGCATTCCTCTTTGGCCTGATGCCCCCTGTTCTAGTTTGGGTCGGGCGTTATGTCAAAAACTACGGAGAAAGCAGCCATCAACTCAGAGGGGGCAAGCCCATTTTAGTGGCGCTCATGGCCTTTGCGGTTCTGATTTTAGCCGCTGAAGTGATCCAGCAAATCGTATGACGAAAGATCCAAACAACCTCCGCCTTTTAGATTTGAGAGAGCAGATTTTAGCGAATTTGAGAGACCTCCAAACGAGCTTAATTCGGTGCGTCGATGAAGGGATGATCGATCTTGAAAATGAGTTCTACAACGAACTTCTCGGACTGATCGACGAGACTCATGTTGCCGACGATTGGAGCGACCTGGAAGAGGTCATTACGAAAGCCAAGACATTGGAGATCGATGTAGCTGCCTGGTTGGCGCGGCATGGTCGGAGTGGCATTTCTTACACCTGGCCCAAGAAGCTTTAGGACAGAGGTAGGGCTCTGCCCTATGACCCAGCAGTGGTTAGTTTTCCCACCCCGAGAAGCGCAAAGCTAAAAGCGCAGCCGTCGCCTGAGCCACATTCAGGGACTGGATCTTCCCCTGCATGGGGAGATAGATCGACCGGTCGGCTCTCTTTTGGATCAGGGGCTGGATCCCCTCCCCTTCTGAACCGACGACCAATACTGTTTTAGGTGCGTATTTGAATTTGAAGGCGCTCTCCGCTTTTGTATCGAGCAGGGCCGCCACGACTTCAAAGCCCCCCTTTTGAAACTGGGTGACCGCTTCGGCTAGATTGGCGATCCGGATGAGGGGGATGAGTTCACTTGCGCCGGAGCTCGTTTTGGCAGCTACCGGAGTGAGGTCTGAACCCCGATTCTTAGACCATGCGACTGCGTCTACCCCAAAACATTCTGCGCTCCGAATCAGCGCACCAAAATTTTGTGGATCAAAGATCTGATCGAGCATCAGAACGAATGTGGACTCTTGGGACTCGGTCTCTTCCAAAAACTCCTTCACGTCGTAGTATTTTCGGTCTTTGACCTGAGCTACGAAAGACTGGTGAGAATCAGAATCGACCATGCGGGTCAGTTCGTGATTCGATACAACCGAGATCGGGATGCCCGCTTTTTCAGCGGCGCGTACAAGTTCCCCCTCTTTCCTGACGGTAAACAGCCGCATCAGCCGATCGGGGGCGTGGGTCAGCACTTCTTGGATCGGATGGACTCCCATAATCAATTGCATTAAAATTCTCCAGAAAGGGCCAGCCAGCCAGACACAGAGGTCCAGCGGAGTTTGAGTTGAGTTGGAACTTGAGTCGTCACCGAATTGACCTCACGAGTTAACGCCGTATCGACAACCTGTGCAGGGAAGTAGTTGATCAGCCCCCCGAATCCAATGCGCCAGAACTGATCGAGCGAGTAGTGGAGCTCAAGCCATCCTGTTTGACCGGGATTTCCCCCTTGGACAGCCTTGATCCGATTGGAGGTGTTCTGCCCCGCATTTTCATAATTATAGAGGGTGTGTAATCTCATCTTCATGAGGTTATAGGCATAGCCCGCCCGTAAGTGAAGCCGGTTGCCGGGATTGGCAGCAAAATCGGCGCCAAAGAAAAAGCCATTCCACGAGAGGCGTAAATTTTGGGGGCAGGTGGAGGTCATATAGGAGTTCGGAGTCCCTCCGTGCCGCTCCAGATGTTCCCAGTGGCCTGCGTAGCCGATGAGGGGGGTCAGCAAGACCTCATAGGTACGCCCCTCGGTCAAGTTGACTGCGTAACCCACATAGCCCGAACCGTCGGCTGAAAACCCCTCGGTATTGAACTCAAACTGCGGATGCTCCGAAGTGAACGGGAGATCGGAATAGGTTTGATACAAAGTCCCGCGCCCAAAAGTGCCATAGGCACCACCCAGAAAAAAGGTGAAATCGCGGTGGATCACTCGCAAAGAGAGGCCGTTTTGCCAAAACTCCACATCGCGGTAGAGCTCCGTATAGGCGAGCATCCCCCCCTCCCCTGTCCCCGGTTCGTGCAGGTGCCAGTGGATCCGGTCGTTGCGATAACCGGTTTCCCACTCCCAGCGCAGCGGCTTGTTGACCGTGGCGCTCAAAGGAAAGGCGAAAAGAAGGCAAGCAAAGAGGTACTTCACGCCTCGATTATAGACCCTTTTTTAGATTAACGGAAGAGGTTTGGGGCGGTAAAGCCAGTAATTAGGGCCATAGTCGTAGGACAGCTGCGTCCCTTTGGGGATGTCTTCATTCGCGACGAGGACAATATGAGTGATGTTGTCAAAGGTGCAAAGAACCGACAGAAGGTTGGGGCGAGAGCTATGATTGATGTAACGGGAAACGCCCCCCTGCTGAGCTGCGTCGATTACATACGGGCTCTCTTCGCCCTGCGAGATCAGGTACTCAAAACAGTAGCTATTGGTCTTGTCGGTCCGTTTACGGCGCCGCACGACCCCCGTGTATTCGCAAATGAAGTCCATTTTGCGCAAATCTTTTTCGATGAAAACACCCCAGCCAATCGACTCATCAACCCACCGGATCGATAAGGGGGGCGCCCCTTGCGATAAAAGCTCCTTTTGGTAGTATTTTCCGAACCAGACTTGTTGGCGCGTCAGCCCCCCCTTTTTGTGGAGTTTTGCGCATTGCTTAGACAATTCGGCAACGAG
This sequence comes from uncultured Chlamydiae bacterium, assembly GCA_903909295.1. GTDB lineage: Bacteria > Chlamydiota > Chlamydiia > Chlamydiales > SM23-39 > CAIVVG01. The sequence goes on along the minus strand of CAIVVG010000128.1, from coordinate 730 downwards.
GCTAAAATGGCCGAACTCGAGCTGCGGGAGGAATTTTGCTCCCGTTGTTTTTTCAAACTCTGCAAGAGTCAATAGTCTTCCTTCCTTTTCAATTTTCAGGGTAGGGACACTTTGGGGATAGGTTTGGATGCTAGCCAAGAGAACTCCGTGTTTCCGAATCTATTATCATTTTGTGCGGGTTTTCACAAGCCCTTTTTTTTGCAAAAAAAATCTAGCAGTGTTATCACTGAAAGAAAGGAGCCCCGATGATATTCCCGATGAGATTTGAAGTACAGGTGGCCGCCTCGGCCGGAACAAGAACTCCCTGGACAGCCCAGGCCGACTCCCTGCCCCCTATCTTAAGCGCCATCCCCCCCGAATTCATGGGCCCAGGAGGAGGGTACTCGCCAGAAGACCTCTTTGCCATTTCCGTAGTAAATTGCCTGATTGCCACTTTCAAAGTCTACGTAGAAAATGCCAAAGCCTCCTTCCAACAGGCGCGGGGCAAAGCCGTTTTAACCGTCGATAAACAGGGGGCTGGCTTAGCGCTGACCCAGATCGACATCCACCTCGATGTGACAGGGGCCAGCGACCCAACCAGAGTCAAAACAATCCTAGAAGCCGCTATCCGCGACTGCGCTGTGAGCAACTCGATCAAGTCCGGTAAAACATTTCATACGACTGTGAGCTAAAGAGTTTCTACAAATAGGTCCGCTTGCATAGCCCAACCCTTTGGGCCTCCGCTTCTTTA
>CAIVVG010000127.1 GCA_903909295.1 uncultured Chlamydiae bacterium | reverse complement strand
TTTCATCGAGATTTTGGATTATTTTGGCCTCTTTTCGATTGAAATTTTTTTACAGAACACCCTCTTAGTTGATGTATAAGTTCTGGTGGTGTAAGCTAGACCCGAAAAATGAGGGAATTCGTCTATGAACTTAACACCTATAGAACAGCTGGCTTTAGCCGCTTGTCAAAGTACCACCAGAGAGGGGCTTGTCAGTTATTTGCACTCTGTTCCCGGTTCGGGAACGCCGACTGAAAAAATGCGACACATTTTTAAGAGGGCTATGGAAGCAACACGACAAGAGATGACACCTACGATTGAAAGATCGATCCGGGTCATTTTGGCTGCAAACGACTCTTCATGGGGTACTTGGTTTTGGTCTTGTTTGGGATATAAGCCTGAACTAGAAACGATTAGATGGGATCTTATAACCAAGATTGCGAACAGACCGGCTATAGGGGCACCTGCCTCGCATTTAGGAGCGTTATGTCAGTTCATGAGGGAGTTCCCTCGCCGTTTTGGGGCTACGCCCGATGCGATGAAGGGGGCGGAGATCGCCGACGTACTTTGCGTTAGTAAGAGAATTTGGAGTTCTGCGAATGTGCAGGGGGCCGAGGACAAATACGCCGCTTACGCCGATTTGATGGAAGAGGATGCGATTGGCTCTCACCTTTTGTTCGAGGAGGGCGGAGAGCGTCCATCTCTGCTCGCGGAGATTGAGGCCAAAGCGGGCTCAGAACTCGAGCGGCGAGTCTCCACGCATTACGGTAAGGTGGGCGATGAGATCCATAAGCACATCCGCGGAAACCTGTTTTCAGAAACACTCATGTTTACAGGGACTATTGGTATCAAAGAGGACGGCACTGTTGTCACCCAGCATGACAAAGCGGCTTATTGGAAAGAGGGAAAAGGCGTACGCGCTATGCGCGTGACCTGGAGACAGAGGGAATCATACCCAGACGGACCCGACTGGACGTCTTGGACCCTACATAGAACGGTGGACTTTTTGCTCTATGCGTTCTTGAAGAACGTGTTGAAATCGCCGAGACCCCAGGTGGCTAAATATACATCGGTGACCAAGGGGCGCGGTCTTCCAGACAATACCCCTGTGATTATCAGACTCTAAAACAACGGGTGGGACTCATTTCGGAGAAGGTCTCCGAATGCGTACCCCTGTTTTTTCAAGTCATTTGTTCTAAGGTCTTTCTTGTTTTCTACGTAGACGGCGTTGGGGAGTGCAAAGGTCGCTAGGTAGAGGTCGGCAGGGGGGCAGTGGGGCCAGTCGAGGAGCAATCCTGCTCGGAAGAAGAGGACGTGCCCCGGCTGGGATGGAAGAGGAAGCAGTCCGACAGACGAGGGCGCCTGCTCGGCCGTCTCTTTGGCAATGATGCACCCGATCTGAAGCCCCTGAACACTAAAAAATTCTGTACAAGCACCCATCTTTTGGGGTTTTTCTTCGGGGCTTACTCTCCAGTCAGCGCCGAGTCTAAGCGTCTTTTTACCTGCTAAAACCAGAGCAATCGGCCCCAGCTTTTTGATGAGGAGGTTCCTCACCAGAGGAGAATGTTGCCATTGGTCTCGTTCTCCGGCCTTCAGAGCCTTAAAAAGGGCCTCGACATCGAGGTCGATGCCGCCGAATTCGATGTAACCGTTCTTGGTGAAAAAAGAGCTTTGTTGGGCTGTGATACTGGTACGCATAGGGAAACTAGCATAAACTTCTATCGGAAAAGGGACAAGAAAATTATACTGTAGAGCATGAATTTAGAAGAAGTGGAAGAGCGGCTCGGATACATTTTCACAGGGAAAGAGCTCCTTTTAACCTCCCTGGTCCACCGCTCCTTTGTCAATGAGCATAAAGAGATGCAGGGGCAGCACAATGAGCGGCTCGAGTTTTTAGGCGACTCGGTCCTCGGCTTCTTCATCGCCGATTACCTCTACCACCGCCTCCCCAACCACCCGGAAGGGCAGCTGTCGCTCCTCCGCTCTCGCTTGGTCGACGCCGGCTCCTGCGCCCAGTACCTGCAAAAGCTCGACCTTCAAAATTATATTTTACTGGGGCGTGGCGAGAAAATAACCGAAGGGAAAAATAAAACCTCCATCCTGGCCGATGCATTTGAGGCGGTCGTTGGGGCGATCTACCTCGATGGGGGGTGGGGGGTCGTCAAATCCTTTCTCCTTTGCCATCTCGAGTCGACCATTGAGGCGGTGATTGGGAGTCCGCCGCGCAACTACAAGGCCGAATTACAAGACTACTCCCAAAAGCAGTTTCATAAGGCGCCCATTTACAAAGTGATTCAAGAGAGCGGCCCCGATCACGCGAAGGTGTTTCACGTGATGGTGTTTCTCAATGACAAGGAATCGGGGTTTGGAATGGGCGCTTCCAAAAAAGAGGCCGAACAGCGGGCCGCATTTGAGGCACTCACAAAACTATGAGTAAGGCGAAAGTGATCTGGGCGTGCCGCGATTGCGGACACAACCAACTGAAATGGACGGGGAGCTGTCCGCAGTGTCAAAATTGGAACACCCTCATTGAAGAGATCGCCGCCGTTGAGGAAAAACCCCGTTTCGAATCGAAGAAGGGGGCCCCTGCAAAGGCTGTCCGCATTTCCGAGGTGAACCCAGACGCTTTTCGGCGCATTTCGATGAAGATGGGGGAGCTCGATCGCCTCTTTGGCGGCGGGCTGGTGGAAGGGTCTTTGAACCTCGTAGGCGGTGAGCCCGGCGTAGGGAAGTCTACTCTGATGCTCCAGATTGCCAACGCCCTCGCTTCGCAAGGGTTAACGGTTCTCTATATCTGCGGAGAAGAGTCGACCGCGCAAACGTCTCTCCGCGCCCTTAGGTTAGGCGTCGACCACCAAAACCTCTATCTGCTCAATGAAACCCAGTTCACCGCCATCCGCTCCCAAATTGAGCACCTCAAACCCGACGTGGCGATCGTCGACTCGGTCCAAATCGTCTACAAAGCAGAACTCCCTTCAGCTCCCGGCTCTGTCGTACAAGTGCGGGAAATCGCCACCGAGTTCATGCACCTGGCCAAAGGGCACGGCATCACCACCTTTCTGATCGGCCACGTGACTAAAACAGGCGATCTCGCAGGTCCCCGCGTTCTCGAACACATCGTCGATACGGTGCTCGACTTTGAAGGGGATCGGCAACACGGCTTTCGCCTCTTAAGAGCGATCAAAAACCGCTTTGGCGCCACCGATGAGATCGCCATTTTTCAGATGAAGGAAAACGGCCTCGTCGAAGTGCCCAACCCCTCTCAAGCCTTTTTGGAAGAACGGATGAAAGAGATCCCCGGATCGGCCATCGTCCCAGGTTTGGAAGGGGCCCGTTCATTCTTGCTAGAGATCCAGGCCCTCGTAACTACGACCGCCTTTGCCACTCCCTCTCGTAGATCCGCCGGAATCGACTCCAATCGACTCGGGCTTCTTCTCGCCGTTTTAGAAAAACGGGTCGGCTACCAACTCCACCATTCCGACGTATTTGTCGCTCTAGCCGGCGGCCTGAAAATCATCGAGCCCGCCATCGACCTCGGCATCGTGTTGGCCATCGCCTCCTCTTTTTCCAACCGCCCCATCCCCTCAGACGTCCTCGTTTTAGGAGAAGTCGGTCTAGGAGGGGAGGTGCGCGGAGTCACCCGAGTGGAAACGAGACTCAAAGAGGCCATCCACATGGGATTTAAGAAGTGCATCTTGCCGAAAAAGAACCTCAAAGGGCTTCCCCCCTCCCTCACGGAGAAAATTCGGCTTGTCGGCGTAGACCTCGTCGACCAAGCCATTCAGGAGGTTTTATTTTAAGGGTAGGTGGACGCTCCTCTCCGCTATCGCGGGTACAGGTAGAAGAAGTGATGAGACAAATTTCCATTCCCTACACCGTCGTATGGGTCGAGACGACCGGCGATAGAGACAAAAACACCAGCCTCCGCAACCTCGATAAGAAGAGTGACTTTTTCACCAAAGAGCTCGATGAACTATTGCTCCAAGGAGAGATCGACTGCGCCATCCATTCGGCCAAAGACCTCCCCGACCCGCTCCCACAAGGGCTCGTCTTGGCCGCCCTCACCAAAGGACTCGATTCCCGAGACAGCCTCGTCTTTAAAGAGCCCCTCAAAGAGGGAGCGACCGTTGCCACATCGAGCCTCAGGCGCGAAGAGATCATCCGCGCGTGGCGCCCCGATCTTAAGTGCGTCGACGTGCGCGGCACGATCGAAGAGCGGCTCGCCAAAAATGTCGACGGCGTCGTCATCGCAGAAGCCGCCCTCATTCGCTTAGGGTTGACCCACCTGCAACGGATCTTTTTGCCCGGAGACACCGCCCCCATGCAAGGCCGCTTGGCCATATTGGTGCATCAAGACAACGCAGCTGTGAGAGAACTATTCGCGTCCTGTACCTTGGCCTGAGGCCCCCCAGCCCCCAATATACCCACTACCCGGTTATACGAACCGAAAAGCTTGAGGGCTTTGTGCTCCCAGTAGAGTGGAAACTCTTTACTCATGTCATTTTTACGAGCCAGGAAGCTGTCCGTTATTTAGACCAACCGCTTCATGACAAACAAGTCATTGCAGTCGGCGAAGCGACGGCTAAAGCAGTAAGAAGCAGGGGAGGGGAACCCCTCGTCGCCAACCCCTCTACGCAAGAAGGAGTCATGGCCCTTTTACAGACCCTGGATCTTTCAAATGCCTTCCTCTTTTTTCCCCACTCAGTCAAGGCTAGAGGGGGGTTGATTCAGTTCTTGCGCTTTTATCGCCACGTGTGCCTTCCTCTCTACGACACCCTCTTTCAAAAACCAGAGCCCGTTCCCGACCTCGATGCCATCGACGAAATCGTGTTCACAAGTCCCTCCACCGTCGAGGGATTTATTCGGATCTTCGGAGCTCTGCCCCGCAACAAAAAGCTCACAGCGATAGGACCTATTACTCAGCAGGTTGTTGATATGTCAAAAAAGATAATTATGTTGCGATCCGTTAAGAAAGTAGAATATTTAAATGACTACAGGCTCAAACTGCAGTTTGATAATGGAAAGGTCAAGGTGGTGGACTTCGCTGGGATGATGAAAAATCCAAAAAATATGTTCCGGCAATTGGTTGATATGGACTATTTCAAGCAGGTTAAATGCGATGGGGATACAATCTCTTGGCCGAACGGGATAGAGATCTGTCCAGATTTGCTTTACAGAGAGGCTTTGTTGCATAATTACTGACAAGTGGCGTGAACCTCCTCAATCACTGGCGACCTAGACTGCGACCTTGTGGCTGTCGGGCATTCCCAATCCGGTCATTCGGTTCAAAACATCACATTTTA
>CAIVVG010000126.1 GCA_903909295.1 uncultured Chlamydiae bacterium | reverse complement strand
CAGGCCGCCTCCATCTCGGCCACTACGTCGGCTCTTTAGCCGCTCGGGTGCGCCTTCAAGATCAGCACCGCCAGTATGTGATGATCGCCGATGCACAAGCGCTGACCGACCACGCTCATGAACCGCAAAAGATCCGGGAGAATATCCTCGAGGTCGCGCTCGATTATCTCGCCGTGGGGATCGACCCGAAGAAGACGACCATCTTCATTCAGTCGCTCATTCCCGCACTCCCAGAGATCATGCTCTACTTTCTCAATCTGGTGACGTGGAACCGTTTGAAACACAACCCCACGGTCAAGCTCGAGATTCAGCAGAAGGGGTACGGAGAAGAGGTCCCCGCCGGCTTCATGGTCTACCCCATTTCGCAAGCGGCCGACATCACCGCTTTCAAAGCCAATCTCGTCCCCGTCGGCGATGATCAGATTCCCATGATCGAGCAAGCCGTTGAGCTCGTTCGCAAGTTCAACCGCCTCTACAAAACTGAAGTGCTCGTCGAACCGGAAGCTGTGCTCTCGAACATAGCGCGCCTCCCCGGCGTTGACGGGAAGGCTAAGATGGGCAAGAGCCTCGGCAATGCTATTTTCCTTGCCGACCAGCCCGATGAAATTGCCAAGAAAGTAAAAGGGATGTTCACCGACCCCAACCACCTAAAAGTGGAAGACCCCGGCAAGGTGGAAGGGAATCCGGTCTTTACCTATCTCGATGCGTTTGGGACTGATAAACTCAAGATTGAAGAGCTCAAAGAGCACTACCAGCGAGGGGGTTTAGGGGATTCTGTTGTGAAGAAATATCTGCTCGATCAGCTCCTCGCCTTCCTAGAGCCCATCCGCAAGCGCCGAGAGGAATACGCCAAGGATCCCAGAGCGGTCATGCACATTTTGGCTCAAGGGACTGAGGTGGCTAAGGCAACCGCCGATGCGACCCTCCAAGAGATTCGCGCTGCCATGGGGATTGATTATTTTCGCTAGCGCAAGACGGCGATGAGTTCTTTGGCCTCTACGATGCGGACGTCCGATGGGAGTGTGAGCTGTGGGGGTTTTTCTGGGAGGAAAAGGACGTAGTGAATTTGGGCGCTAGGCGATCGCTTTACCGGAGGGATCCCTTTGTTCTTTAACTCCTGGATGGTTTTTTGAATCCATGGGGCGGATGGTTTTTTTTCGGTCCATTTCACCTCTCCAATGAGGAAATGGCGGCCATCGGGCGATTGAGACAAGACATCCCATTCAGGACCATCTCCTTGCCAAAAGCGCCCGGCTGGTTCATAGATAGCTTCCCACTTTTCAGAAAGGAGTGGAACGGCTGAGCGGCAGAGTTCTTCCCAAGCTGTCGCAAATAGGCCGGGCAGTCCCTCTTTTAACCACTGATGGCGAACCGCCGTAGAGACTTGAGAAAACAGACTGCGCCTGGAGGCGACCACCTTGAACCAGAAGCGGAGAAAGGGGTCTTTGATTTTATAGAGCGCCTTCTTGGAATTTTCAGGGTCAATGCCATAGGGAACCTCCCGTTGAATCAGGTCCAGTTCGATCAGTCGCTCAATGGGCCTGCCGAGGGCCGTCGCGGGTTCTCCCATACGACCCGCTACCTCGGATAGGCGATTGGCTCCCAACCCAATGGCGTCTAAAATGGGTCTTAAGTGGATGGCTGGGGGGGACTCTTCATAGAGGAGTCGCTGAGGCTCTTCGTTCAAAGGACCCATGGGATCGAGCACCAATCGATCGATGGTTTCATAGAGATCGCTGGCTACTCTGCTTGCGAGATCCCAATAGCGGGGGATGCCTCCCCAGATGGCATAAGATTCTACAATCGCCCTGGGAGTTTTTAGTTTTAGGGCCTCTTTCATGTACCCAATAGCGATCGGTTGGAGTTTGATGAGTTCATCCGCTCGTCCATAAAGGGGGGCCGACTCATCCAAAATAGCGCCTTGCATCATCCGCTGGGAAGAGCCACAGAGCACGACGACTAGGCTCGCTTTTTTTGCCTCGTGATCGATGAATTTTTGGAGAATGCTTGAGAGCTCTGGCGATCCGGAAATTAAGTAGGGCAATTCGTCGATCACAATGGGCCCTCTCCACTTTGTTTGGACGGCATCGCGAGCCAATCTTAAGAACAGAGACTGCCAATCGGGATATTCAGCTTCTGAAAAACCTGGTAGAGCTTGCTCTATGGCCAAGGAGAAAAATTTTCTTTGGATAGAGGGCGACGATTCATCCGCTACGAAATAGACACCCTTATTTTTTTCTGTCCACTCCAATAAGAGTCGCGTCTTTCCCACCCGTCTCCGTCCCCAAATGACAGCCAAGCCTGCTGAGCGGGAGCGAAACAAGCTCTCTAACCTACCTAGTTCTTTATGGCGATTGACGAATTTCATGAAGGCTCCCGTTACCAGTTATTATGCTGGCCAACATTATGTTTTGCAACATAATGTTGGCCAGCATAATCTTAAGTGTCTGACAGTCAGTTACTTCTTCTTGGACTCATCGATCTCGTGCTGGAGGTCCTCTTCTTTTTCTTCTTCTGTGGGGGGCTCAGGTGTGAGGAACTCTTTGGCGAGGATGTAGAGGGCGCCGAGGGTAAAGAGGATGGGGAGGAAAATCTGCCAGGAGATCTCGTACTGCACGGTGACGAAGACGCCGCCAAAGATGACGAGGGAGACGATGGCGTCGTACTGGCGTCCTACGAGATATTGGCGGAGGGCTAGAGGGAGTCCCACGGCGAGCATGATTCCGGGCCACCAGTTTTCAGTGAACATAAGGGCTGCGATCCCCAGCAGGAAGAGGGCTGTAGAGAGGGCGTGCGCTTTTTTTCTCGAGGTGATGGGGTGGTTCATGGGGCTCCTTTTTTCTTCGTAACATAGCGCTTTTTCTCAATTCTTTCTAGGATGTACTTCGCCGTGCGGGACTTTTTAGATTTCGCCACTTCCTCGGGTGTCCCTTTAGCGACCACTCTCCCATCGTCGATGTCGATGATGTAATCGGCGTTGACCATGACGTCGACGTTGTGTTCGATGATGACGAGGGTATTGTCGTCGTCGGCGAGGCGGTGGAAGATGGGGAGGAGTTTGGCAATGTCGTCGGTGTGGAGGCCGACGGTGGGTTCGTCGATGAGGTAGAGGGTATTGCCGCTCGATCTTTTGGCGAGTTCTCTTGAGAGGCGGAGTCGCTGGGCTTCGCCGCCAGACAGGCTGGCGAGCTCTTGTCCCAAGCTCAGATAGCCGAGGCCGACGGAGAGGAGGATTTGGAGCCGTTTGGCGATGCGGGGAATGGCCTCAAACCAAACGGCCGCTTCGCTGATGGTCATGCGCAAAATCTCTCCAAAGTGTTTTTCTTTGTAGCGCACTTCGAGTGAGATGGCGTTGAGGCGGCAGCCTCGGCAGGTGTCGCACTCGACTCGGACGGAGGGGAGGAACTGGAGGTCGACGGTTTTATAGCCGAGGCCCCAGCAGGTGCGGCACATGCCGCGGAGGTGGTTGGGGCTGAAATTGCTGGGGCGGAGTCCTTTGGCTTGTGCGAGGGGAAGGGCGGCGAAGTGGCCGCGGATCAGGGGCTGGATGTCGGTGTAGGTGCTGACGTCGGCGCGGGCTGTTTGGCCGATGGGGCTTTGGTCGATGCAGATCACTTTGTCAAAGACTTTGAGTCCTTGGAAATGGGCTCCTTTATACTCGGCAAGTGTCTTTTCGGCGGCGGGTTTGAGCAAGTGGCGCATCAGGGTCGATTTACCCGAACCGGAAACGCCGGTGATGCAGGTGATGGCGTTGTAGGGGATTTTGACAGAGACGTTGTCCAAATTGTGGAGAGAGGCTTTTTCAATCTCAATGCCGTCCCCAAAGGGGCGTCTTTTTTGTGGAATCGGGATCGATTTACGTCCGCTGAGGTAAGCTCCAGTGAGGGAGTGGTCATTTTCCAAGATCTCTGCGAGAGATCCTTCCGCAGTGATGAGCCCCCCTTCTCGTCCGGCTTTGGGGCCGAAGTCAAAGATCCGGTCGGCGATCTGGAGGGTCATGGGGTCGTGTTCCACCAAAATAAGGGTGTTGCCCAAATCGCGCAGTCTCTTGAGTGCAATATTGAGCCGTTCGTTGTCGAAGGGGTGCAAGCCGATGGTCGGTTCGTCGAGGATGTAGAGGCACGAGGTGAGTCCTGAGCCGAGTTGTCTGGCTAGCCGGATCCGTTGGAGTTCTCCGCCGCTCAAAGTGGGGGCGGAGCGACTTAAAGAGAGGTAGGTGACGCCAATCGAAATGAGGAAGTCGAGGTACTTGCCGATCTGGTCGTGCGTCTCTTGCAAGAACGGATCGCACTGAACCCCGCGAATAAATTCTCTCGCTTCATCGATGCGCTTGTCGCATAAAGCGGGGAGCGACACTTCTCCAATCCGCACGTGGCGCGCCAGCGGATTTAAGCGCGAGCCTTGGCAACTTCCACAGGGGCTCGCTTTCATGAGAGGGAGGAGCGACTCTCGCAAATCGCCGGTTGCCATCCGGACGCTCTTAGCAAGGGCCGTCTGCACGCCGACCCAACTTAGCTTAAGCCCCTTGCTCAGCTGTTTTTCTGGGCCTCCGTTGAAGACGAGATTCCTTTTTTCTGGGGAGAGTTCTTTCAGAGGAGTGTCGCAGTCAATACCCACTGCCTTAAAATACTTCACAAGCAACTGCTCTGCGCCACTGGTCGTTTTGTCTTTGAAGAGCTGGTCCATCAAACCCGAGACAGAGCGTCTCAAAACGTCCCTCTCTTCTCCCAAATGGGCGCCATAAGTGCTTCCCAATCCTTGGCACTCGGGACACATGCCATTTTCGTGGTTGAAGGAAAAGGTTTGGGGGGTAATTGCCGGGTAAGACTGTCCAGTGGATTCGTCTGAGAAAGCCAAGTTGAAAAATAGATCTTCCTTTTCTCTTGCAATCACCACGATCCCATCTGTTCGCTGCGTCGCCTTTTCCACTGCCTCGAAGAGCCGTTTTTGATTTTTAGGATCGACGGTGAGCCGGTCGATGACGAGGAGGAGTTCGTTTTTGCGGGTGCTCTCAAAGGGGATCTCTCCATCGAGTTCGTAAATGATCCCATTGAGCCGCACGCGGAGGAATCCCTGTTTACTCAGTTGCTCAAAGCTCTCTTTTTTTGTCAGGGGAGCGAGCACCTGGATTTTTTCTCCTTGAGGAAGTGCCAAAATCCGATCGATAACGGTCTCTTTGCTGATGTGCCGGATCGGTTTGCCCGTTTCAGGGGAGTAGGCGACGCCGACATGGGCGTACAAGACGCGAAGCAGATCGTAGATCTCGGTCATGGTGCCGACGGTGCTGCGCGGGTTGAGACCGCCCGTTTTTTGCTCTAAGGCGATCGAGGGGGAGAGCCCCTCAATCCGGTCGACTTTGGGCTTAGGGAGAGCCTTGACGAGCGAGCGGGCATAAGCGGGGAGCGTTTCGGTGTACCGGCGCTGCCCCTCTGCGTAGAGAGTGTCAAAGGCGAGCGACGATTTTCCCGAGCCGGAGGGGCCCGAAAAGACAGAAATTTTCCCCCGCGGGATGGAAAGAGAAACGGAGCGCAAATTATTTTGCGAAGCGTTCTGGATGGTGATCTCGGTTGCTTCTCCGAGCGCTCTTTTTTTGCGCTTGATTGGAGCGGGGACGGCGCGAAGCGCTTCTCCGGTGAGAGTGGGCAACTTGGCCACTTGCTCAGGAGTTCCCTGCCCTACGAGCTGCCCCCCCTGATCGCCCGGACCGGGCCCCATATCGATGAGCCAGTCGGCTGTCTTGGCAAAGTCCATGTTGTGTTCAATCGCAATCACCGTATTGCCTCGATCGACCAGTTGCTGGAGGACGGCGAGCAATTTGCGGATGTCGTGAAAATGGAGTCCCGTGGTCGGCTCGTCTAAAATATAAACCGTCTTACCGGTCGCAGGGCGAACGAGCTCTTTGGCCAGCTTGATCCGCTGCGCCTCGCCGCCAGAAAGAGTTGTCGACGGTTGGCCCAACCTCAAGTAGTGGAGCCCCACCAAATGGAGCACCTCTAATTTTTTGCGGATCGAGGGGATCGCCTCAAAGAGTTTTAAAGCTCCCTCTACATCGCTCGAGAGGACATCGTGGATCGAGTGCCCTTTGAACTGCACTCCGAGGATTTCTGGATCGAAGCGCTTGCCCTTGCACTGCAGGCAATCGATCCACGCATCTTCCATGAAGTCCATATCGATCTTCACCTGGCCCAGCCCCTCGCAATAGGGGCATGACCCCTCCTTTACGTTGAAGCTAAAATGGCCCGCCGTAAAGCCGCGCAATTTGCTCTCCGGCAACTCGGCAAACAGATCGCGGATCTCATCGAACAGCTTGATATAGGT
>CAIVVG010000125.1 GCA_903909295.1 uncultured Chlamydiae bacterium | reverse complement strand
TACACTCTTTCCCTACACGACGCTCTCCGATCTCGCGGCAAAATGCGCGGGTGTTTTTAGAGGTGCAAAAGGAATGTGGTTCGTTTGCGCGCTATGTTTGGGGGTTTGTTGGTGGCAAGCCGATTATGACGAGGCGTAAGAGTTTAAAAGAGATCCCTGTCTCTAATACTGAGAGTGAGGAGCTCTCCAAGGATCTTCGGCGGAGGGGGATGACGTTTGTGGGGCCGACGATTATGTACGCTTTTATGCAGGCGGTGGGTCTTGTAGATGACCATCTTGAGGGGTGCTGCGTATTGAGTAAGGGGTGCTGATTTGGATATCGCTGATAAAATCCGGAAGATTGAGGCGCTCATCGCGGGGACGAAGAGTGAGGGCGAGCGTCAGGCTGCTGAGTTTGCCAAGTTGCGGTTGCAGCAAAAAATCCCTGCGCAACCGATTGAATATACGGTGAGGCTGCACAGCCGCTGGGAAAAGAGGCTATTTCTCGCCATTTGCTCGAAGCATGGGATTCACACGTATCGCTATGCGCGGCAAAAATATACGACGGCGATGCTTCGGGTGGCAAAGCCGTTCATGGACTCAGTTTTGTGGCCGGAGTACAATAAGTACGCGAGTATATTGCTCCAGCTGACCGAAGAGATCTCGACCGATCTCATCTGTAAAATTCATTGGGTCAAAGAGGAAGATGAGACCGTTATTGCTGGAGAACTTCCGATGATGTCGGGGAATCAATTATGAGCTGTTTTCCTATCTATTTTGCGGCATGGATGTATGCGATTACGGGGGGGCCTTCCTCGGGGAAGACTTCAATCATTGAAGAATTGGGAAAATAGGCGGAGGCGGTCATTGATTGCAGGGATGTGTTTTTCATTCTGCCGTATCGTAGTTCCTGGTGGTTTGTCACCTCGCGAACGGGCTGATTTTATCTTGGAGAAAATTCGCCACAGAGAGTAGATTGAGGTTTATGAAAAAGGGTAGGCATGAAAAATATTTTGCTGTTTCTTATGTTCGTTTTTTCTGTTGCAAATAGAATGGAAGCACACCCTACAAACTTCGATAAACCTTGGCTCATGATCTTTCTGGATATCGATGGAGTTTTATACAGAGAACCCGTGCGAGACGATTTTTGGGGAGAGCGAAAAGGCAAAATGGTCGAGCTCTTTGGTAAGTTAGATCAATACTGGTCCTTTCATTACGATGTAGCGACTGCCTATTATTTCGATAAAGAAGCAGTTGCTAATCTAGAGAATTTCATCGATCAAACAAGTCTTGAGTACAATGTCGGCATCGTTCTCTCTTCCGCTTGGCGCGAAGGTCGAACTCTGGAAGAAATCAGCCAAGTCTTCTCCCCTTGGCGCTTTTCTGAGTTCATCATCGATAAAACCGTAGACAGCAGTTACGGCGGCTACACAAAAGAAGAGACTCAAGAGTTCTCCTACGGTTTTGCCTCGAGAGCAGATCAAATCAATCATTGGCTGACACAGCATTCTCATATGGATATTGCGCAGTTTATCATTTTTGATGATCAAGATAGCGACCTTTCAAAACGTTTTCCCGACCAATTTATCCGAGTGAAAACGCCCTACCTCTCGCCTGAAAACATAGCAAAGGCAATCACCGTCATCAACGCTCAAGAATTGGAAAAAAATCATTTATGAAAACACTCGGGTTTGCCGCTCATTCCGCCACGTCTCCTCTAGGTCCTTTTCAGTTTGAGAGAAGGGCGTTAGGCCCACAAGATGTCCACATAGAGATTCTCTACTGCGGGATCTGCCATTCAGATCTCCATTCTGCTCGAAATGAGTGGGGTGGTGCTGTTTATCCCATTGTGCCGGGACATGAGATCGTCGGGCGGGTCAAACGGGTGGGAAGCGGGGTAAAGTCCTTTCACGAGGGGGAGCTGGTGGCGGTGGGATGCTTGGTGGACTCTTGCCGCACTTGCTCTAGTTGTAAGGCCCATTTGGAGCAATACTGCGAGACGGGATTTACTCTGACCTACAATAGCCCCGAGCCGCAAACGGGCAAGATGACTTATGGGGGGTACTCCACTCAAATCATCGTGGATGAAAACTATGTGCTCCACATTCCCAAAAAATTCAAGGAGAGCCAACTTGCGGGGGTGGCCCCTTTGGTTTGTGCGGGGATCACCACGTACTCGCCGCTCCGTTATTGGAAGGTGGGGAAGGGGTCCGTAGTAGCCGTTGTGGGGTTAGGCGGCTTGGGGCATATGGCCGTTAAGCTGGCGCGTGCGATGGGGGCGCATGTGGTCGTGTTTACGACCTCTGCCAAGAAGGTCGGCGATGCATTGCAGCTGGGCGCTCATGAAGTAGTTTTGTCTACCGAGGCAGAAGCGATGAAAAAAAACCAAAATCGCTTCGATTTTATCCTCGATACGGTCTCTGGCTCTCATGAACTGGATGATTATGTCGTGTTGCTAAAACGGGACGCCACAATCTGCCTGGTCGGGTTGCCTGAAGGGGACCATCCGTCGCCTACTGTCGGGAATCTTATCTTCAAGAGGAAAAAACTCGCCGGTTCGCTGATCGGCGGGATTTTAGAGACGCAGGAAATGTTGGATTTCTGCGCGGAACATGGGATCACCGCTGACATCGAGATCATCCCCATGGAAAAGATCAATGAGGCCTATGAACGGATGCTCAAAAACGATGTCAAATACCGCTTCGTCATCGATATCAAAAAAAGCCATTTCCGATAACCGGTGGATTGAAAGCGAAGGCTGGGAAGTTAAAAGCCACCGTAGTTGCTCTCAAAAGACAGGTTGTAACGACCATTTGGGATACCTTGAACGCTGTTACAGGGGCTCCACAGGCCGAGAGGAGAGCTATAGAACCCACCACAGCGACCCCCGCTTGTAACATAGCTAAAGGATACCGCACCAGCGCACTATCGGATCTTCTCGTTGCTGCATGTATGCTGCAAAAAATGGGCACCACCAAAGACTCAATCACACAGGTCATACAGGCCAAAGTACCTGCCG
>CAIVVG010000124.1 GCA_903909295.1 uncultured Chlamydiae bacterium | reverse complement strand
TCGAAGAAGTGGGATAGAATTGCTCGCAACTCGCTGATGTGTTTCATTGTACCTCGATGCTTGAATAACAACGAGATATGATCGCTCTTCAGCGAGTTCTTGCCATCAACTTATTTTTTGTCCAGTACAGAGTGATTTTTTACTGCAAATCATGTATAAGTATCTTATTTACAATGACTTATTTTAACGATGTCCGACGCCATGGCCACCACCACCATGTCCATGCCCTCCGCCACCGCCATGTCCGTCGCCGCGGCGGCCTCCGTCACGGCGATCTCTTCTGCCGTCTCGGTTGGGGTAGCGGTTGTGATAGTGGTTCCAATAGTCATCTTCGTTATTGATATAGATGCCCCAATACCAGCCGGGACCAATCCAATACACTTCATCGCCATCGTCGTCGTCATCATCGTATTCCTCAGCTGCCTCTATTCGGGCTTGAGGAACATCTGCCAGGTTGCAGGCGGTGGTAAAAACGAGTAGTAGGGAGAGGAAAAGTCTCTTCTTCATACAAATCGGACTATGAGAATGGGAAAATATTCTTGCAAGAGATATCATACGCCTCACATGACGAAGTACTTAATACTGGGTGGGGGGATCGCGGGTTTAAGCGCCGCGTGGTTTCTCCACAAAAAACATCCCGACGCCAAAATCACCCTCCTGGAAATGAGCGCGCGTCTGGGCGGCTGGATGCAGACGGAGCAGCTGGGGGACTTCTCATTTGAGAAGGGGCCTCGCACATTTCAGGCGGGAAAGTGTCCCCATTTACTGGCCTTGATTCGCGACGTGGGTCTTGGGGAAGAGCTCCTCTTTTCAGACCCCCTCGCGGCTAAACGGTATCTTTGGCACCGGGGGCGTCTTCGTTCGATGGGTTCTTTGGTCCCTCGGCTTCTTCCCTACTTGATCCGAGAGCTCTTTGTGGCAAAAAGAACCGGTGAAGAGGAGACTATCTATCAATTCGCCACCCGCCGTTTTGGCCCATTTGTCGCTGAAACGCTCTTCGATCCGATGACCCTTGGCATTTACGGGGGAGATATCCGAACGCTTTCCCTCAAATCGTGCTTTCCGTTCCTCGCAAAAGCCGAAGAGGAGAGTGGCTCTGTGGTGCGCCACCTCTTTAAGAAACCGCAATCGGGCCTCTTTACTCTCAAAAATGGGATGGGGCATCTCATCTTGGCTCTGCAGCAAAAACTCCCCATAGAGATCGTATTCAATTGCCCGATTGAGTCGGTGACTTCTCAAGAGGTTGTTGCAGGAGGGACTCGCTGGCGTGCGGATCGAATTTTTTGCGCCCTTCCCGCCTCGATGATGGGACCTTTATTTGGGGTTCCCATTCCCACTCGAGACCTTTCCGTTGTCGGCCTCTTCTACGAGCAGACACCGATTGCTAAAAAGGGGTTTGGCTACCTGGTCCCTAGCCAAGAGAGGGAACCTCTCATGGGAATGATCTGGGATTCTATTGTATTTCGGCGCCAGCAAGGGATCGTCACTGCGATGGTCCGTCCTGAGGCAAAAGATCCAGTCGCGGTGGCCTTAAAGGCGATGGAGCGGCACTTGAATGTGCGGGAAAAGCCTGCGCAAACGGCGCTCTTCATAGCGAAAGACGCGATCCCCCAATTTGAAGTGGGGCATGCACAAAAGCTAGCTCTGCTGGAGAAGCGAGCTGGAGCGGTGGTCTTACTCGGCAACTACTTTGAAGGGGCAAGTGTCGAAGCGACACTTGCCCGATCGCATTTAAACGTTGAATTGTGAACGAGCCCAAGCCAGAAGGGGGTGCAGCGTGTCATCAATGCGGATAGGACCGAGGAAGGTCAGCACATCGTTGTAGATGCTGGGTGCTGGTCCAAATCCCCAAGCCATCAGCTGTGTGCCCAGAATGCCGATTGTGCAGCAAGCCAGTGCAGAAATAGCCAGCGCTTGGTTGCTCAACTCTTTATGAGGGCGCATTACATTCACTGCTGTAGTGGGGATCCGCTTAGAGATCCATTTAGCGGCATCGCTGTCGCCGCTAAAGAACAACTTAAGAACAGAAGTGGTCACGCGGAGAGCGCCCTCTCCAACGAGCAAAGCTCCATTCAAACTAGCGAACAGCATCGGCATGCGCAGTGCGCCTACTTGTAGTGTGTTGAGTGTCTGTTGTGCGAAACTTGTGGCAAATGCCATAAAAAAACTCCTTAGTGGTTTAAAGAAATAGGGGAGTATAGGATGAATGAATAATTTAGTGCAATACCTATGTAAAGAT
>CAIVVG010000123.1 GCA_903909295.1 uncultured Chlamydiae bacterium | reverse complement strand
TTGAAATGGAAGTTCCCCGATATGAAAGCCTCCGGCAAACGATTCACCAAATTACTCGCGATCCTCGCAGGCTCCTGCATTGTATGGGGAGTCTTGACCGCCTCCTTTTTTGGCATTGAAATCGGCCCCGACAACCCCTTCCGAAAGACCTCCTTTCTCCACTACCTAGCCGTTCAAAAAGCCGAGTATCACATCGAGCAAAAAGATGATGTCTACGAAGAATATGTGCACCTCTATCCAGCCGTTGCAGAGGCCACCGACGGGCACGATTTCCTCGTGAAGGCTTCAGCCCCTTTGCTAGAAGGAGGCATCCAATACAAAGCCCTCAGCGATTTTTACGATAACATCTTGCTCGAATTTTCCCTCATGGTGGGAGTACTCCACGTCAGCCTCTCATTTTGCCGCTATATGCGCCGCAACTGGTGCGGATTCGGTTGGATCGTATTCATGATCGGAGGCTACCTCTTTTTCCCCTCAGTCCTCAATGCCACATCGATTGTCAACTTTATGGGCTGGGTCTCTAAGTCAGTGGCTACAGACGTTGGCCTCCCCATCCTCTACGCCGGCTTGATCGCCGTATTTATAGCCGCCCTGGCCCAAGGGAAGCGATGGATGGCGCTCCATGAGATCACGAACGCAGTCCAGGTATTTGGCGACGTCCTCTCCTACCTCCGCCTCTACGCCCTCGCTTTAGCTGGGATGATGATGGCCAACACATTCAATAACCACCTAGGGATAGATCTCGGAATCGTATTTACAGTTCTGTGTGTGATTGTTGGGCACACGATCAATATAAGCCTCTCGTTGATGGCAGGAGTCATTCATGGCCTCCGCCTCAACTTTTTGGAATGGTACCATTATAGTTTTGAAGGAGGAGGCAGATTATTTGCCCCCCTTCGATTACGCAAAGTGAAATAGGAGTGAATTTTATGGATTTTGAAATGATAGGCCCCGCCATTGTGATGGGGATGGGCTGCATAGGCAGTTCGATTGGTTGCGGGATGGCCGGCATGGCCTCTCACGGTGTAATGACACGCGTTGACGAAGGACACGGTAAATTCATCGCCATTTCGGCGATTCCCTCCTCCCAGTCGATTTACGGGTTCGTTCTGATGATTGTGATGAAATCGCACCTGAAAGCAGGGACCCTTTCCCCCGTGACAGCCATTGGCGTCGGCCTGTTTGTCGGCTTAGCGATCATGTTTTCCGCGATTTACCAAGGTAAATGCGCTGTGACAGCGATCCAAGCGTCCGCCAAACAACCGGCGATCTACGGAAAGATGTTTGCCTCTCTCGGCATCATTGAGTCGTTTGCCCTGTTTGCGTTCGTCTTCGCACTGATGTTGATTTAATCGATAGGGACTGGTTTCCAGTCCCTGATATAAAGGATATTTATGGCTTCACCTGTCAGGGGAGGACCCTGCACGGCCCCTTGTTGTGCCGGAATTGAGGCGCAGCGCGAGCTCATTATACAAAGCCTCCGTACCGCAGCCCTGTATGAAATCGCTCTCCAAGAAAGGAACGCGAAAAAAGCAAGAGTTGAATCGCCTCCCGCGTCCTCAGAACCGCCACCGGAGCTTGCAGCTCCGCTGCCATTGAATCTCCTTGAAGGAGCCCTCTATCTAGAGCCGATATAGCTTCAGCGCCCTTTGGCAACCATTTTCATAATTATTCATCTGTAGTGCTTTGTTTGTGTTTTTAAACAAGGCCTCATCTTTATTTTTTTGTACATTATTGTTCAATTTTCTCTGTAAAAGTTATTGAAAATATAATTTTCTCTTCCGGTTCCACGGGATAATTTTCAATGTACTTCAAAGATTCAGATTTGCTTCTGGAATAATATTCTTCTTCTGACTCTGTCTCCTGAGGTTCGCATGACCAATTATCTGAGAGGGGCTCTAGGCGCTTGGGTGTCAATCTATAAACATCGCCGCCAAGGATGCCAATTTTATCTTTCATAATCTCAGTAATAAGACTTTTGGCGTTTTCCTTACTCCAAGCTAGATCATTAAGGCCATATCCTTCTAAAGAAATGGAGTTTTTAGTGATTTTGTCTTTAATTTTCTGATTTAACATGTACAATTCCCCTTTAAGGATTAGGGATAAATAGTCTATGATTTACTGACGTATCAGATTCTAGAATCCACTCAAAGTACCCATCTTGACCATTATAACCGCCTTCTCTCTAGAGCCTAAATACGAGCTGCCGCTTGCAAATGCACTCTGTAACCAGAAAAGCCCTAAAAGCAACCCGACGACATAGTGCATATCTTCTCCAAGCAGAGAGATGGTACTGCAATAGTTTTTTAGGGTGAAGAAAAATTTTGCTTCCTTGATTTATCAGGGTTCGGTTAAGATCTCTCGAAACGCTACCCAAAGGGGCCAAATATGAAACGTTATATTCTCAATGCTATTTTTATTCTCATTGCCACTATACAGCATGTCTACTCGTCAGAGCAGCTTGAGTGGGATAGTGTGTCCGATCAGCAAGTCGTACCGACTACCCAAGAGGAGAGCACTCCCGACCAAGAGATAGGTGATTTGCTTAATAGTGCGTCCGAAGCACAAAATGCAGTTGTTGAAGAAGCGGCACCGGCTGTTCAAGAAGAGAGCCGTGTCGATCGAGAGATTGGTGAATTTTTTAAAGGACAAACCTTTGGGAAGCTATCTCTCAACTATTCGTGGGAAGGGGAGTCTTACTCCGTGCATTTTGTACACAATCCGATGAGAGAAGCGCTTTTCTGTGACGGGCTTGCAAAACCTGTGCGATGGCCGCTTGCTATGACCATCGATCCACTCTCCTAACCCTCGTCTTTTGCTGCGCATATCAAAAGCTTGGTTCCAAGTGAGCTGTTACAGGATCCAAATAGCTTTGTGGATACGCCCAGATCGGTCTACTTCAGCTGCTGTGATGAAACCGTATTCGTTAGCGAAAACCCCGTTTCTGTCTATCAAGATGTGCACCCTATTTTACTGCTGAATCAGCTTGAAAATCCCGATGTGGATGCTGAAATAAAGGTTCTCTTTGTCTCAAATCAGTTGGCTAAGAAGTCTCTGTATTATGAATTGGACGGAAATTTTTACAGGGTATTTTTGATTCACAACCCAGAACAACTAAACCTCACATCCACTCTCGGTTTTGATACTTGGGACAACGGACGATTGAGTCACACGTCTACTTGGAACGCAAAAATGGGCATTTTTGTCGACAAAGAGGCTCCCCAAGAGCTCATCGATCATATTGCAAAGTCCTGTGAACTTTCCTATTGGGACTATTATTGGAATCTTTCCATCCATAACGGAGATACCGTGACGGTTCATGATTCTAACCACTGGTCGCATAGATATACTCCTTATTCTTGGTACACGTTCATGGTCAATGCCACACCGTAACACGTTAGCGATGCCGACGGAGGGGGGCAACGCTCTGTTCAAGTATTGATAGTCAGCCCGAGGCGGCTCAAGAGGAACCGGATCACCAGCAGTGGGTGGGAGAGGAAGCTCTTGAGCAGCACGCCGTAGGTGACGCCGAGGAGCGGTTTTTCGATAAGGGGGCCCCCTATTCCACTTGATAAAGTATCTTGGATCCATTCGGGGTAGGGGGGAGGGATCATTTTGGGCAGGGCGTTTAGGGGGAAGAACTGAACGGCTTTGGATTCTGAGCTGGTGGTGGCTTCTCCTTTCACAATCGCGCACTCGTAGAGATGGGTCTCTTTGGCGAGGCGGTTGATAGGTGAATAGGCCCCCACCAAACGAACCACTTTGACAGTAAAGCCCGTTTCCTCCAGAATTTCCCGTACAACGGCATCGCGGGGGGGCTCATTGGGCTCGATGCCGCCGCCGGGAAGGACCCAGACGGGGACGTCGCGCCGCAAGATGAGGAGCACGGAGCTCCGGTCGGCGTTGAAGACGATGCCTGTGACACTTTGAGGGGATTTCATGATCGACAGTATACTCAACTTCACGCGCCTGAGCAAGTGGCTCCCTCTTTTCATCCTCCTGACCGGCTGCTATAAGGGGCATCTCTATGTGCAGCAGGAGTGGGTCGATGGGGCGTGGCTTGCGAGTTCTCATGTTTTAACACCTGATCCACGGCAAGAGGACCCTCCGGCGGGGCAGAGGTTGCTCATGGCGTGGGATTTCCCCAAGAGCCTTTTTCGAGAGGGGCTCCACTTGGAAGTCACTGTTCGTCTCTGGGACAACACACAGACTGTCCAAATAGTTCCTATTGAGAGGAAGCGCTCCTTTGCGACCTTGTTTTTTCCTCACAACGACCCGGAAACAGATCAACGGATTTTGACCTATCGAGTGGAGGTCATCAACCAAGAGGGGAAGGTACTAGAGACGTGGAAGCACCAGTTCTGGACAGAGTTAATTGAGATCGGGCCTCAAGCAAAATAGCTTCGGTCTCGTCCCAGCCGAGGCAGGCGTCGGTGATCGAGACTCCGTACTTTAAGGGCCCTTCCATCGGCTGCTTCCCAGAGAAGATGTGGCTCTCGAGCATGAACCCGAAAATCGCCCGATTCCCCTCCTGGATTTGCTGGAGCGCGGACCGGAGTGCGACTTTCTGGTTGTGGGGGTTTTTGGCCGAGTTGCCGTGAGAGCAGTCGATCAAGAGTCGCGGGTCCACTCCTTGTGACTCGAGCGCCTGGATAGCGAGCGCTACCGATTGAGGATCGTAGTTGGGGGCTTTTTCTGCGCCGCGCAAGACGAGATGGGTGAGGGGATTCCCTTTTGTCTGCAGGGCGGTCACGCGGCCTTGGTTGTCGATGCCGAGGTGGGTATGAGGGATGCGGGATGCGGTGATGCCGGTGATGGCAGAGCCTAGCTGACCGTAGACGTCGTTCTTAAACCCGACGGGAAAGGGGAGTCCTGAGGCCATTTGCCTGTGGGGCTGGGAAGCTGAGGTGCGAGCCCCGATCATTCCCCAGACAATCAGGTCGTCGAAGTAGGGGACTGCGAGCGGGTCGAGGAGTTCGGTTGCGCAGGGGATGCCCATTTCAGCCAATTGCACTAAGAGTTTGCGCGAGGTGTGCAGCCCGAGGGTGAGGTTATTGGAGCCATCCAAATGGGGGTCGTACAAAAGCCCCTTCCAGCCCAGGTGGGTGCGCGGTTTTTCAATGAAAAAACGGAGAACGGGGAAAAAAGTGTCTTCGATTTGGGGTTTGAGAGCTAAGAAGCGCTTGGCAAATTCATCCAGAGCGGTCGGGTCGTGGATCGAGCAGGGGCCAAAAATGGCGACGTAGCGAGGATCTTCCCGAAAAAGGAGCCTTTGTGCAGTGCGGCGACTCTCTTGGATCCAGAGCTGAGCTTGAGGAGAAAGGGGGAAGGCCCCCTTGAGTTCCTGGGGAACGGGCAAACGCATATACCGCTCGTGATTGAAAAATTGGTTCTGCCGGCGTCGGGCAGCCACTGATTTTAGGTCCGCTTGCATCGCCCAACCCTTTGGGCCTCCGCTTCTTTAAGCGCCGGCTTCGCCTGACCTAAAATCAGGGCGCCTCCTTGGCATCTCCCAATTTTTGAATCACTCCCGGTATACAGAGAAATGCTAAGAGAAGCTCTGATTCCCCACAAGGGTTTTTAGTACTTTCTACGGTAATAGAAGAGAGCGCCCCCACCGGCGACGATCAAAATCACGCCTGTGTAGAGGCACATTCTCACTTTTCGGCTTGCTCCATCGAGCTCCGCATCCATAGAGGAACTCATTTTCTTACCCACAGAATGAGTTGAGAAAACTTGTTTCATTTCCCCCATCATCTCTCCCATCGAAGAGAGTTTTTTCATCTCGTAGACTGAAAAAGCGGTCAGTAACAGACCCACGCCTAAAACAATGGCGCTAATTGTTTGTTTTGTGTGCATAAGATACTCCCATTTTGGTTATGAATAGATAGATTCCCATGATGACGATCAGGGCGGCAAAGAGCCAGGCCATCAGCCAGAAGAGATCGTTCATCGCCAACATCGCCGCTTGCCTATCTAGAGCGTCATTGAGAAGTGAGAGACTTCCTTCATCGGGAAGCCAGCGAGTGACAGCCGATCCCACCCGTTCGTGGTGGAAAATGGTGCGGCGAGCGAAGATCGTCGTAAAAATCGAGGTCCCCACCCCCGCCATGATGGCTCGGAAAAAATGGAATAACCCTGTGGCATTCGGCAGATCGAGTGCGGCGACTTTTTCGATGCACAAACTCTGCAAAGGGGCGATGTAGCAAATAAAGCCCAATCCGAAAACAAAGCGGGCCAAAGCGATGTGGAAGAAGTCGACTTGGGTGGTGAAAAAGAAGGCATAAACGCAGCTAATCATAAAGAACACAGCAGAGCCAATAAAGGTGGGGACGTTGCCCCACGAGTTCATCATCTTGGGAGTGAGCTGCGATAAGAAAAGGGGCCCGATCCCCAACGTACAGACGGCAGCGCCCGCCCAGTCTGCGGTATACCCCATATATTGCTGAAGCCAGAGGGGAACGACGACCACAATCCCAAAATACATTCCATAGGAGATTACAAGGGCGATGACAGCCAGGGCAAAAGAGGGGATTTTAAAGAGGCGGAGCGGCATTGTGGGATTCTGTCCGAAGAGTCCCTGAATCCCCAAGAAAGTAAAGGCGATGAAGGTGCCGACAGCAAGGATCCAGATAAGATCAGAGCGCCACCAATCCCACTGCTGTCCCTTATCGAGAAATATCTGCAGACAGGAGACCCCAATGACGAGGAGCATAATTCCCCAAATGCTTGGCTTTACAGGGGTTCGCTTCGACTCGTGACCACGGAAAAGAGCCCAGAGAATCGCTATGCAAATAAGTCCGACCGGAATATTGATGAAAAAAATCCACGTCCAGGAATGCCACTCCGAGAGGTAGCCCCCTAAGAGAGGGCCGACAACGGGGGCCCCGATGATGATATTGGACCAAAGGGAAAGGTCTTTGGCCCTCGTTTCTTCTGTTCCATACTGGACGATAAAACTTTGCGAGAGGGGAATGATGGGCCCTGCGACAAGCCCTTGAATAAAGCGGTTGAGGACGAGGACCTCGAGCGACCAAGAGATCCCGCACGTCCAAGAAAAGAGGGTGAAGAGAAATACAGAGACAATCATGATCCTCGCCTGTCCAAAGTATTGGGATAACATCCCTGTCAGGGCCAGACCGATGGCATTGCCCACGGCAAATGAGGTGATCACGTAGGTTCCCTGATCCACACTCACTGAGAGGGCTCCCGCGATGTAGGGGATCGATACGTTGGCGACCGAGTAGTCGAGGATGATCATGAACGTGGTGACGGAGAGAATGATCAAAAGGAGCAACCGATTCACGGCATGTTATCGGCGATGATTGCGGCAATCACCTGTTCCGCTCCTTCAAGTTCCTCATCGTAGACCGCTGTGGTGTAAATGGGGCGGGCAGCTGTGTTTTCAGGGAGCCTCTTTCCCATCCGATTGTGCGTATCGACGTGGGTAGTCATCGATAATCCCAAAACCAGCGGGTGAGAGGCGATCTCTTCTGCTGACAGGCTGATTTTTACAGGAACCCTCTGGATGATCTTGATCCAGTTTCCCGTCGCATTCTGAGGCGGCAGAATAGAAAAAACACTTCCCGTGCCCGGATTGAGTCCCACCACGTGGCCGTGAAAAGTCACATCTGTCCCATACATATCTGAGGTGATCTCAACCGGCTGCCCGATGCGCAAGTGCCGTAGGCTGACCTCTCGGTAGTTCGCATCGACCCAAACCTGATCGAGGGGGACCAACGCCATCAGGGAATCGGTCGCCCGAACCCACTGTCCCACTTGGACCTTCCTCTGGCCAATCAATCCCCGCGCAGGGGCCACCACAATGCACCGGTGAAGTGCGAGGAACGCCTTGCGGAGAGCGGCCTTTGCGTGCTCTACTTTTGGATGTGTTGCCACCGTCGTATTTTCAACGAGCGCTAAAGTGCCTTCAAGCTCTTTTACTACCTCTGTTACATGGGCAGCCGCGGCCGCAAGAGCCGTTTCGCTATGTTCAAAATCCTCTCTCGAGACGCTCGCATCTTCCACCAGCGCTTTTCGATGTTCATAATCGAGCCGCGCTCGAATGAGATCTGCTTCTGCAACCACCTGCTTTGCCCGGAGCTCTTCTACCTTATAGAAAAGCTTAGCCACCTCGCGCACCGTATCAGCAAGTGAGGCTGCCTCGCGATCAAAAGCAATCAAAAAGTCGTGCGTGTCCAACTCGACTAGCGGTTGACCCGCCTCGACGATCTGCGCATTGTCGACGAAGATGGTCTTGACGACTCCATCTTCAAAGGGCATCACCATGACCATATTGCCATTCACGTAGGCATCTTCGGTCCTTTCGTGATACTGGCCCCACATGATCCAGTAGGCCCAAAAACTAAGGCCGCACACGAGGAAAAAAACCGCAGCGCCCAATGACCATGACCATACCTTGGACTTATGGCTATTCATGAAACCCTCCGCCTAGGGCTCGGATCAAAGCAATCTGTGCCAACTGTTGCCCATACTCGAGACTCGCAAGGGTGAGCTGCTTATCTAGCACCTCATCACAAGCATCTAAAAACTGACCCCGCGTATCCAATGCATGTTCCATCCGCCGCGTCACGATCGACCGTTGTTTTTCTGCCACTTGCAATGAGCCCTTTCTTACCTCAATTTCTTTTTGTAAAAAGACCACCTTAGTTAGCCCGTCAGCCACTTCCTGTGCCGCCCGTAAAATCAACTCTTCATAGCCCCTCACCGCCTCATTGTATTCAGCGACCGCTTCCATCAACTGCGCTTGTAATCTACCCGCTGTGAAAATTGGCAAGTGAAATGCCGGAATCAGCCCTGCATCCAAACTGCCCTTCTTAAACAGTTTGTCCCAAAAAACCCCATCGAAGCCCAATAGCCCATACAAGTTGATGTTGGGATAAAAGTCGGTTTTTTTCGCATCGATCACCCTGCCCGCCGCTTCCGCGCGGAGCCGCTGCGCGACCAGATCCGGCCTTCGTCCCAAGAGATCCATGGAGAGATTTTCAGGCAGAGCCACTTTCAGCGGATGCAATATCATCAACTGCACATCGAGCTTTCCATCCTGTCCGATCCCGCTCAACTGCTTGAGCTTATGAATTTGCTCAGCGATCTCCTGACTACTCTCTGCCAAGAGAGCATCGACGTTGAGCTGCATCGCCTTGGAAAACAAAGGGTCCATCGCCGTATCGAGAGCGTTGGTCTCCCTCCTACTGCGCACCCCGGTGAGCGCGCTCCGATTCGAAGAGCGCTCCTGAAGTAGATCCCGCTTCGTCAGCAAAAACTGGAGTTCCGCGTACGTATAGGCAATTGAGGTTGTAAGGATGAGCTCCGCCTGTTTTCTCTCCGCGGCCCTTGCACAAGTCTCTCCCAAAGCCGCTTTCCAAAGGTCTCTATTTTTGCCCCAGAAATCAAACTCATAACTAAATGAAAGACCGATGAAGAAGTCATTGACCACATCGGGAACTGTCGGCGCGAAGGCCCGGAAGAACCCGTCCTTGCTCAAATGGGCCCACAGATCAGTGATCTCCACATTGACCTGAGGAAATAGAGCCGCCCTCTTTTGCAATGCAACCTGACACGCCGCCTTCAACCGCTCTTCGGCCTTCTTCAACGTAGGGCTTGCTCTCAAGGCCCGCTCAATCAGATCGGTCAGCACCGGATCGTGCATCTCCTCCCACCAACGATCGGCAGGCCACTCTCCTGAAGCGATGGACTCTTCTTTAAGAGACTTGCAGCCAGCGTTTTGAGTAATTGGAGCCAACTCGTGCTCGGGGATCCGAGCACAACTTGCCAAGAGACAAAGGGAAAGAGCAATGGTTCTAGGCCTCATCTATCCTGGCTATAGTGTGGTAGACCTTTTTTAGCAACTATGATAACGTAAATTCTTTTTGGAGGACCTATGCCCGTATTCAAAACAACGAAACTGGAAACAGTACCTGTACTGCTCAACCCGCCCCTTTTGGAGGCGATCTTTGAACTCCGCTGGAACCTGGAACAAGACCCCCAGCAGGGAAGAGTCCGCGACCCAGCCTATCCCGTTCTAGTCGGCCGTTTGTACGAGCGATTTAAAAAGGATTTCCCCTTTGCGGAGGATCTCCCCAGCATCCAAGCCCATCCCGACATGGCCCCTTTTGTCCCACGCCACCGTCTGCGCAAAGAAAAAGATAGCTACCCACTCATGCAAATTGGGCCTGGCATCATCACCCTCAATCACGCAAAGGGCTATTCTTGGGGAGATTTTAAAGAGAGGATTTTGCGCGCCATCGAAGCGATTCAAGAACTCTATCCAACAGGTAAAACCCCACTCAACTTCGTCAAGAGCGAACTCCGCTATGTGAACGGAATTCGATTCGACCTCTCTCGCGAAAATCCTCTTGCATTTCTCTCTGAGAAATTGCATACCCAAGTTGAGCTCAGTGCAGAGCTGATGAATTTAGGCGGAATCCACGAACGGCCGAATGGAGTGGGATTGAATCTCTCTTATGTTTTGGATAAGCCGGTCGGATTCCTCGGAATCAGTGCCAATTTGGGGCAAATGGATGGGAAGAATGCGTACATCCTTCAGATGGGCATTCAGTCCTTTGCCGAGATGGTTCCCGCTGATAAGGAGGGTTTTTCTCCTTGGTTGGACGAGGCCCATACAGTTGCCGAGCATTGCTTCAACGTCTTCTGCCAAGGGGCTTTGATGGAACAATTTTGCGAGAATAAATGAAACGAATTGCCGTTACAGGGGCTGGAGGACAGATTGCCTACAGCCTCATTTTTCAGATCGCAGCAGGGGAGCTCTTAGGCCCAAATCAGCCGATCGCTCTCCAACTGCTCGACGTCCCTCAGGTTGTAGATTCCCTCAAAGGGCTTGTCATGGAGCTCGAAGACTGCGCCTTTCCCCTCCTCAAGGAAATTCGCTTCGGATCCAATCCACAAGAAGCCTTTGCCGGAGCCGATTACGTATTCCTGGTCGGCGCCAAGCCGAGAGGACCCGGAATGGAGCGGAAAGATCTATTGGCGGATAACGGAAAAATTTTTGTCGAGCAGGGAAAGGCGTTGAATGAGGCGGCTTCTAAAGGAGTTCAGGTGCTCGTCGTGGGTAACCCCTGCAACACCAATTGCCTGATCGCCATTCACCACGCGCCCAACATCCCCGCAAAGCAGTTCCACGCAATGACCCGGCTCGATCAGAACCGAGCCCAATTTCAACTCGCCCACAAAGCAAACGTCCGAGTGGAAGAGGTGAGTTGCGTCACGATTTGGGGCAATCACTCTTCTACACAAGTAGCCGACTTCGTCCATGCAAAGATCAAAGGGAAACCGGCGATCGATGTGATCCGAGATCGGAACTGGTTAGAAAAGGAGTTTTTCCCCGGCATCCAAAAGAGGGGATCTGTAGTCATTGCCGCTCGAGGGAAATCTTCGGCCGCCTCCGCTGCCCACGCAGCTTTAGGCGCCATGCGTTCACTCATCGTTCCAACTCCAGCAGGAGAGTGGTTCTCTTCCGGTGAGTACACACAAGGCAATCCATACGGAATTGCCAGCGACCTCGTCTTCTCCTTTCCTTGCCATCCGGAGATCGTATCTGGATTGAAATGGGATGACTTCTTGCAAGAAAAGATCGCAATCACGCAAAAAGAGCTCATAGAAGAGCGCGATTGTGTAGCTCTGTTATTGAGAGGGTAAGATGCGAGAAGGGGTACTATTTGAGATCACCAAGGATCAACTCGAAACAGGTTTGAGAGGAGTGCCCGTCGGTTACTGCACCACCTCGCACGTCGACCCCATCAAAGGGCTCAGCTACGTGGGCAGACCCATCGCAGAACTCGCCTACCGCGATCCGATCGAAGTCATCTACCTCCTCTACTACGGAGAAGCAGGAACCAAAGATCAGCTCGCCCAGTTTGCCCGCGAACTAGCCCAGCGCGCCCACTGCAAAAAAGAGACGCTCCAGCACATCGAAGCCCTTCCCCACGGAGGCCATCCGATGGACGGCCTTGCCGCAGCGCTCCTCGTTACCGGGATGTACGAAGGATCGGGCGATTATCGAGAAGACTGCCTAGGAGTCATTGCAAAACTGCCGCAAATCGTCGCGGTGATGATCAATAGCCGCCAAAAATGGGGCTCTACCCCCCCCTCCAAACCCGAACTCGGCTACATGGAGAACTTCATTCACATGTTGCAGATGCCCGGCCCCAAAACCCCTGAGCTCGTCCAAGCCTTTCGCCTC
>CAIVVG010000122.1 GCA_903909295.1 uncultured Chlamydiae bacterium | reverse complement strand
TATAAAGAACGGAGTGTTGTCAACGAAACAGTTCCCTCGAGCGCATCGGATAAACGGAGGGGCTCTCCGAGTAAATGGCTCCCCCTATCCAGCGTACACTGACCCTGTGCATAAGACCCCTTCAGCCGCGCCAAATCACATAAAGTCCCTTCTAAGCGGAAATCAAAATCGATCTTTCCTGCATGCCAACGAAGTGTTGGGCAACGGATCGAGACATCTTGTCCCGGCAAGGCAGCAACTCCCCGCATCCAGAGACCCCCTTCCTCACAGCCCCCTGAAAGAGTAAAAGGGATCTCTTCCACAAGCCCGGTTCCGGTCCACTGAATCCACTCCCCTTCCAGCGCCAAAGAGAGGGGCACTCCCTGCACAACGGCCTGCATCTGCCCTTCTTTCCACATCAATTGATCTATGGTCCATGTGTCCAAGACTCCCTGCTTCATCTCCAAATGGGATACCTTCCAAGAGCGCTTCCCCATTTCATCTACCACAATGCTCGCCTCCCCATTGACCATTCCGGAATGCCATAGCGAAGGCCAAAAGAGGGAAGCGTGGTGGGCCATCACATCCTGGCAGCGGACCGTCCACACCTGCAAAGGTCCCTCTTCATGTCCGTGAAGAGTCACTTTTGCAGAAGCCCCGAGCGTAACCTCTACATCGGCCCAGTTTGCCAGTTCGCTCTGTAAATAGGTCCGCCCCGAACAAACTATGGGAAAACTGTGCAGAGAATTGTGTCCCTCTCCTTGCAATTGCCACTTAGCCCCTACGTGAGGAAGGTAGCTGAAATCGCCCTTGAGCCCCCTCAAATCCCCCTCTCCGAAAGTGGCGTTGAGATGGGACAGAGAAACTTTTACCCTCCCCTCTTCCCAGTCCACCGTTCCAGATGCGGAAGGGACCTCTGCAGAGGGGACTCGAAAAGAGAGATCTTTCCCTTCTAGATGGCCACTCGAAAGGGTACCGTCCCAAGAAACCTCAGCGGTGCCGGTGACGTTTCCTCCCCTGATCTCTACAGAGGAAAATGAATACGCCGGTAGGGGCCAATCGGTCAGGGCTGCTTGAATCGAGACGGGGTCCATCTCTAGGAGAGCGGTGCCCCCTCGACAGTGGACGTGGGCTACCCCTTCATCCCCCTGCCAATCCAAAGAAAATTCGGCACGCTCCCTCCCCTGCCAATCGACAACTCCATCCACAATCGTGAGCGTCCCGTCGAAAGAGCCCGCCCGCTTCCGCAGCTCAAAGAGGGAGATGACGGGCTGGTAGACGTCTAGATGGCGCTTAGAAAAAGAGAATTTTACTTGAGGAGCGTGGCAATAGAACGCCGTTTTATCTCCACTCAAATCAAAACAAATCACATCGGTCGCAAGGAGCCCGCCATCCTTCCATTCGAGCGAACGGAAAGAGAGGTAGCATTCATACTGAAAACGGACAGCGGTCTGGATGAGGAAATGGATGGCCGGCTTGGCTATACAGAAAGACAAAAAGACAAAAATGCCGAGCCAAACGTATTTTCTCATTTCACAGCAGCTCCTTCCCCTGGTTATAAATTAAACCGCAGAGACGCAGAGGTCTCAGAGAAAAATAAAGAATCAATGACACTTCCTCTGCGATCTTTGCGTTCTTTGCGTCTCTGCGGTTAATTTTTTCTTTTGGAAGGAAATTACTGCTCATTTTACGCGCATATTGTGGTACACCGCATCGACATCATCGAGGTTTTCTAACCATTCAATCAAGGCAATATTGGCATCGGCATCCTCATCGCTCACTTCGACCCAAGTTTTAGGGACCATCGCCAGCTCCGCCTCTTCGCACCGAATCCCCATCCCCTCAATGGCCGCCTTCACCTGGACAAATGCTTCGATCGGCGTGGTAATGAGGTACGCGTCCTCTTCTACAGCAAAGTCATCTGCTCCCTGCTCGCTCACCAGCAAGAACAAATCCCCCTCTTTGACACCCTCCTTCAGAACACGAATGAGCCCTTTCCGATCGAAATTGTAGGCCACAGCGCCGGGAGTGGCCACCGTCCCTCCACATTTGTTGGTCGCAATGCGGATGTCGGAAGAGATCCGATTCTTGTTGTCGGTCATGATATCTGCGATGATTCCCACTCCGCCAAATCCATAGAGCTCATACGACATAGAGGTGTAATCTTGCTGATCCGAAGAGGAGGCCTTCTTGATATTGCGCTCAATGTTTTCGCTCGGCAAGTTCGCGTCTTTCGCTTTCTGAACTGCGGTCCGCAGCTTCGCATTCGACTTCAAATCAGCGCCGCCCTGCTTAACGGCACTCATGATCTCTTTGACAATGCGGCTAAAAATCTTTCCCTTCTTCCTGTCCGCCCGGTCTTTGCGGTGCTTCATATTCGCCCATTTACTGTGCCCGGCCATTATAAATTCCTCTGCATCAATATCTTATTCGTATACTTACCATCCGACTTCATAAAGTGGCGCTGTACGCCGTATTTCCGAAAACCCAATTTTTCATAGAGCTTTTCCGCGGGATTCCCCTCGTAAACCTCGAGGTGGAGCATCTCCAAGTGGAACTTCTCCTTGCCCAGCCGCATGAGCTCACGGATCAACTTCGTTCCAATCCCCTTCCCTCGATACTTTTCATCGACGATGATCGCAAAGAGGCACTGGTGAGAGAGTTTTTGATAGGGCTGTAAGTAGAGATTGGCAATCCCACAAGGGAGCCCATCCCAAAGAGCGGTGATCACGGCCCCTTGCGCTGAATAACTCAGCCAGATCCGCGCTGCATCTTCCACTTCTCGGGTATCGGCTAAAGGAAATCCAGCCAATACGCCCGGTTGCAGCAACCACTCAACCAAGTAGCGCTGATCCGATTCGGTCGCCTCTCTCAGTGTCACATGTTCCATCAGAAAAAATGCTCCAAAAGGACTCTCGCCCGCTTTTCAGTTCCAATATGTACAAAATTTTCTTGCCGAGCAAACTCTTCAAAGTGAAGCTTTTTTAAAATCGGCAAAATGGGATTGGGTTCGTAAACCTCCGCGTGGACGCTCTCGAGGCGAAATCGGGTTTTTGCGAGGTGGAGCAAATTGCGCACCATCGACGTCCCAATCCCTTGGCATCGGTGCTCAGGGTCGACGATGAGATAAAATGAACAGTGGTGGGCCACCTTTCGGTAGGGCATGAGAAAAAGAGTCCCGACTGCACAAGGAGCCCCCTCGAAAGTTCCCATCAAACTGGCTCTGAATTTAGAAAATCCGATCCAATTTTTTAAGGCATCTTCCCTCTCGGCAAAACCAAAAGGAAATGGATCGCACGATTCAGGAGTAGAAAGCCAGCTCTGGAGAACAGGAAGGTCCTCTAACTCTGAAAAACGGATATCAAACCCCGGGATATCGCTCACCCAAACTCCTTTAAGTACGCATGGACAAAGATGTCGATGTCTCCATCCATCACCGCCTGCACATTCCCCACTTCGACCTTGGTCCGCGTGTCTTTGACCAACGTGTAGGGTTGAAATACATAATTGCGGATCTGGTTGCCCCACGCAATCTCTTTCTTTTCCCCTTCCAGCGCAGAGATCTTTTGCGCCTGCTCGCTCCTCTCTTTTTCATAGAGCTTGGAGCGGAGCATTTTCATACACGTCTCTTTGTTTTGGATCTGACTCCGTTCGCTTTGGCAAGAGACGACAATCCCGGAAGCGCGGTGGGTAATCCGGACGGCCGAATCGGTTTTATTGACGTGCTGCCCTCCCGCTCCCGATGCGCGGAACGTATCGACCGAGATATCTTCTGGCCGAATCTCCACCTGCACATCTTCCACAATCGGCGTCACACTCACCGAAGCAAAACTCGTATGTCGCTTGGCATTGGCGTCAAAGGGGGAAATCCGGACCAGGCGGTGGACCCCCTTTTCCGATTTGGCGTACCCATAGGCAAACGGTCCCGAAAAGCGGAAGGTCATGCTCTTGATTCCAGCAATTTCCCCCTCGAGCCTATCGACCACTTCGACCTTCCAACCCCTCTTCGTCCCCCAGCGCTGATACATCCGAGAGAGCATCGCTCCCCAATCGCACGACTCAGTCCCCCCCGCTCCCGCGTTGATCTCCAAGTAGCAATCTTTGTTGTCGAGTTCCCCCGAGAGCATTTTCCGCATCTCGAGCTCGGAGAGCGTCTGATCGATCTCTTGCAGCCCCGCTAAAAGCTCTTTCACGAGCTCCGCATCGCCGATTTCTTCTGCTTCGGGAAGCATCCCTTTGATATCTTGAAAACGGATCTTGAGCTCCTGGTAGGGAATCGTCCAAAGTTTGAGAGCATTGCTCTCTTCGATCACCTTCTGCGCCTGAGCCCCGTCATCCCAAAAACCGGGAGAGGCCATCCGCTGCTCTAACTCGCGTACTTGGGTCTCTTTTGCACCCAGGTCAAAGATACCTCCACATCGCGGTGAGACGATCTTCTATGGCCCTGATTTTTTCCTGCGTATATGCGTCCATCTGCAATCCTTTTTTCCTCCTCTTATACCAGGAAAAAATCTCCTCGTCAACGTCGTTCCCGTTAACTTTTTCTTTACATTCGCCAAATATCTTGTATAATCGTCGCTTCTACAACAAAAACTGAACAGGAGGATTCCAAATGTCTATTTCGAATAGCGAAATGGTGATTCAAGGTCTCAAGGGAATGATGAGCACAGGACTCGAGTACGCCTCTGAGCTCAAAACCGCTCTGAGCGCAAAAGTGGCTGCGCTGTGGCAGTGGGCATCCCAAGGACTTTCCACTGGGTATGAGGCGAGCGCTTCATTCTTGGCAACAAACTGGCCGATTGTCAAAGACGGCGCTGTACACATCGGCTCTAACTACGGCCTGCACATCGCAGGGGGCGTAGCCGGTGTCGCTGTAGCTTACGGCATCTACAAGCTCGCACAGCCACAGACTCGAGCAGTTTAAGCCTATGAGAGAGTAGTCACTACTCTCTCATATTTTCCGTTCCGTTCGGAAAGGGTGAGCTCCGTCCCATCCTCGACAACGAACTGAAGATTGCCCAGCAAAGTGACGTTGCGCGCGATGAAGCGGGACTTTCCTCTCAAGATGACCTGAGAGGATTCTTTTCGCTTCATCCCCATTTTCCAAAACGGCGCCTTCCAGTCCACTCCCTGGTTAACCACTCGCACGTTTTCCAAGATACAGCTCCCCACTCGATCAGAGAACTGACGGACCCCATTGGGATCGAGATGCCCCGTGATTTGATCGGCGAGAATCTGAAAACTCCCCTCCACCTCAAGCCCCTTGGCTGATAGAGCGGCGATCTCCAAAATCAGTTCCGAATGGAGTCCCAGTTTTCCCCTCTGGAGCTTTTGACCAATCAGAGAATAGAGAGGCCCCAGAGCCGGGTGATAGAGAAAGAGGCAATCGGGCCCCCGCTCCCAGTACTCCTCGAGAGTGAAGTGAGGCGGAAGGGAAAAATGGCACTGCTGTTCGAGCAGCTCTCTCGCCGCCGACAGGAGATCGTAAAAGCACTTTTCAGGGGTCTCAAGCCGAGTACCTCCCGGGACGTAGGCTCTTTTCGCCGTCGAAATAGTCTTGAGTCGATCGTTGTAGGTGATGAACGTCGTCTCCAACGGCTTTTTCTCCACAAACACATCGGCGATATTTTGCATCGTCGATTCGAGCCGCGCCATTAAAAGCTCTTTTTTCTCTCCTGCAAGAGTCGTATAAGTCGCTTTTTTTGCATTGATGAGCAAACCCGGGAAAGGGATCTTTGCCACCGCATCGGAGACCGCCTTTAAATCGGCAAAGAGGATGTTTGTATTCGAGGAAAAACGGGAGGTATCGGTGATGTGGCACTTGGCAAAATCGCAGTATTCGATGTTGGTCAGCACAAACTCTTCTTGGGACCCTCGCTTGCGAGACACGAGAACATTGATCCCTTCAGCCGCACTGGACAAGCAAGGACAAGAGGCAAAGCCAAAGCGCATGTCCCTCCTCCAGCCGTAGCCCGTAAAAGCCAAAAGACCCGAATCGAGCCCCGCAATCGGGTTATTGATTTGGCGAACCAGTGTTTTTTTTCTCCCCAACTCCTCGAACCAACGAAAAATCCCCGCATCGCGCGCCAGTTTCCAAATAGCGCCATGCCCCCCCGGCTTGAAAAGAGGTTTCAATGGTCCCAGTAAAATCCAATCCCCCTTCTCATCGACTGTTGGGACAAGCGGCTGCTGAAAAAATCGGAATGCCTCGGGAGATCTCCCAAACCAATGAGCCTCCTCGCAAATTGCAAGGACGTGCTCATGATTCCTTTTCTCCTCCGACGTCATGATCGCAACCGGCGTCGTCACCTGACGACCCGTTTTTTGGTAATGGAGAAACTCCCTTGCTTCTAGATCTCGCATCAACGTCTCTAAAAGAGGACGCCCCGCAAAGGGAAGGCGCGCCGCCGGCAGCTCCATCCCCGTTTTTTCATCGACCAAATGGAGTCGATCAGCTGCCCCTCCCAAAGGGATCATCTCGGCCATTTCCGGCACTGCATCAATCCCCCACTGGATCGCCTCCACAACCGCGGGAACCCTTTTTTCAATGTGAAAAAAGGGAGGAGAGGAATAGGTGGCGGACGGATCCCAAGAGCTTTGAGGCTCCCGCAAAAGGCGCAGCACAGTTTCCTGGTACCCCCGGATTCCCCCCATTTCCTTGTAGAAACGATCCAACCCCTCGAGCCGCAGGAACAATGGTTCTATATCTCGAGGATCTCCCTCGGCAAAAAGCCGTTCCGCTTGGCCTATGTCAACCAAGGTCTGATACAATGAGCGCCACTTTAGATCCATGCATACAAGAATCTGCCAGAATGATTGCAAAAATTCAACCAGCACTTTTCTCGTGGAGAAAATAGAGCCATCCGGTAGAATATGAGAAAGTTAAGGGGTCGTAAAAAAAACTCTTGTACGATTTTTTTTGACTATTAACCCGGAACAGAGATAAAAGATTTCTTTTAAGGGCTCTATGAAGTTTGGGAGAGTATGCCTGGATGGATGAAAGCCGAGAACTAGAAATCGAGCCTTTTCAAAAGGAGAAATGAAACATGGCAACGAAAGCAAAAACATCAAAATTTATGCAACCCATGAAATGCAGCAAGGATCTTGCGGCAGTAGTTGGTGAAGGACCAATGCCTCGTACAGAAGTGACGAAGAAACTCTGGGCCTACATCAAAAAACATGGCTTGCAAGATGCAAAAAACCGCCGCAACATCAACCCCGATGACAAATTACAAAAAATCTTCGGCGGCAAAAAAGCGGTTAACATGTTTGAAATGACACGCCTGGTCAACAAACACCTCTCTTAATTTTTGACGACGATATAAAGGCCCGGGGGGATGTTGTTTTCCTGGGCCTTTTGCTATGCGCTATAAAATCACCATTTCTTATGACGGAACCCATTACAGCGGCTGGCAAGTACAAGCCAACTCGACTGCCATCCAACCCCTTGTGCAAAGTGCACTACAAACGGCTCTACGCCACCCGATCAACTTAAGCGGCTCAGGAAGGACCGACGCCGGCGTTCACGCTCTCGGACAGACCGCCCATTTTGACACCGACCAAGAAATCGGCCGTCTACTCCTCTCCCTTAACGCACTCCTCCCTGTTGATATCCGCGTTCTCAAGATAGAACCTGTCGCAGCAGACTTTCATGCCCGCTACAGCGCCACCGGAAAAATCTACCACTACCACCTCCACCTCGATCCTGTGATGGATCCCTTTGTCCGACTCTACCGACATCACGTCTTCGGTCCTTTTGATCTAGAAGCCCTCCAAGAGGGGGCCGCTCTCCTCATCGGCACTCATGATTTCGCCGCTTTCGCCAACCAACGAGGAACCCCCTGCACCGACACAGTCCGCACCTTAAGGCGCATTGACCCCATCCTACAAAAAGGGGGCCTCCGCTTAGAGTTTGAGGGGGAAGGGTTTTTGTACAAGATGGTGCGCAACATCACCGGCACCCTCCTCGACGTCGCAGCGCACAAACTGAAGCCGAGGGCATTGGTGGACATCTTAGAGAGCAAAGATCGACGCAACGCAGGAGGAAGCGCTCCCCCTCAAGCCCTTTTCCTCGTCCAAGTGTTGTACTAAAAAATGTTTTCAAAAAAGGGAACCCAAACTAGAATTGGAAAAACGGATAAAAGGAGCCCTCACTTGAACAAACTACCGATTTTAGCCATGTTCCTATCTGTCATGACCACCTCTCCGGTATTTGGTAGTGAGTCTTTGGAGGAATGCTGTCTGACAGCTTGTCTCAAGCTCTTAAAGGGCGGTGAGGGCCTCTCTTTACTCCAATATGACAAAATGGCCTACTCCTGTATGGCTGCTTGTAAAAATGAGCCCGCCACGACTTTGGATCCGTCCTGGACTACAGACCCTTCGTTCAGTTATAGTCCCCCTTCTTCGGACAACGGAAATTGTGCTAGCATACTTAACCTTGGACAGTCTCTTCTTGTGGACTGTAATACTTGTAGTATTTCAGCTTAGAGCCCTCTTTTCTTGTGCAAGCAACTGACGAAAAGCAGCCTGTTCCCACCGGGAGCGCATTGATTTTAGCCAAAGAAAAAAATCACAACGCTCTATGGACCAAAGGAGTGTATCAGCAAGTTACGGATCAAGGTCAAACTGTGAATAGTTATGCCGGGGTACTTGGGTATGATTTTTTCTATTCTAATGGGTCTCTCGGCGGATTCGCTGGTTATCTACGCAGTAACCTTGAACCCACAGCAACAGCAGGTGGCTATACCAATA
This sequence comes from uncultured Chlamydiae bacterium, assembly GCA_903909295.1. GTDB lineage: Bacteria > Chlamydiota > Chlamydiia > Chlamydiales > SM23-39 > CAIVVG01. Next base: position 3,329 of record CAIVVG010000122.1, on the reverse strand, counting down.
CGATCATGGCGGTGATTCACGGCGTTGCTCAAATGCCCCGATCTACTTTCGTTGAATATGGCCTCATCGGGTGTATGGGGCTCAATCATCTGGACCGCATCTTAGGGACAGGTACCGCAAAAGGGAGCTTCCATTCGTACAGCTTCGATCCCTATCTGAACTTTGGCTACGACTGGAACGCTACCCGTTGGTTGACCGTCGAGCCATTTGTCAGAACGCAATATATTTTTGATTTCCAAAATTCTTATAGCGAAACCGGCCCCACTACTTCCAATTTCCATCACAATGCCCTCAATTCCGGGCTGTTTCGGCTAGAACCTGGGTTCAATTTTTTTGAATACTGGCATAAAAGCTGGGGGATGTTAATCATCCGACAAAAAATCAGCTATATCCGAACACAAGCGATGTACGGATCCAACACCCAACTGAGTTTTGTCGACATCGGCAGTGGAGAGTTTACAATCTCTTCAGGGCTACAGTCTCAAAACTTTGTGGGCACGTCATTCCAGCTCATGGCGCGATTTGAAGCGGGGCCCTTCATCTCTGCTACCTACCGCGGCCAGTGGGGAGATTCTTTTCAGTTGAACGAAGCTCGTCTACGCGTCGGCTGCTACTTCTAACCGAGGGCAATCGAGCTCAGCGACTCAAAATGGAGTGCCCCACCCTCTCCCAAAGCCAGCTCTAACAGAGGGTGATGGGAGGGGCAAATGAGGACCGGGAGAGCCGGCGTTTGCTTGAGGGCCTCGAGGCCCCGAAGACTATCCTCAAATCCAATGAGCTTGTCCCCTTTGGCCCCATAGAGGGCAATCGCTTGGAGGTAGCCGTCGGGAGCGGGTTTTGGCCGCTCGTAGCTCTCCCGCGTGATCCAATGGGGAATGGTTTGTAGAACGGGACTATGGGCTCGGATGACCTCAATTTGCTCTCGAAAAGAATTGGTCACAACGCATCTCTTGATCTTCGCCTCATCCAGCGCCCGCAGCAGCTTTTCTGCGCCGGGCATCAGCTCCACCTTGCCGCTCTGAATCAATTCGAAATAGAGCCTCTTCTTTTCTCTATACAGTCGGTCCCAATTCCGGTCTAAACGGGGATACTCAGAGTAAAGGGCGTCCCTCAAAGCCACTGCGTTGAGGTGGGCCAATTCGCAAAAACGGCTAAAACTCCAATCGAGGAGGATCCCCTCTTGGCGGAGCAGGTCGATATAAGCCTGGTAGTGAATCGCTTCTGTGTTCACGAGGAGCCCATCAAAGTCGAACAGGAAAAGCTGAAACTTGTGAATCCATCTCATAAAGAAAAAGAATAGACTAAAAATAGATTTTTTCTATAGTGGAATTATGTTCCGATCCCCTATTTCGATCAACTTTTTTTACTTCGGCATTTTTTTCCTCACTCTGGTTTTTCTCTCGGCCAGCAACATCGTCATGAAGAATCCGCTGGACGGCTCCTTCTTCTTCCTCTATGCAATGGGGCAAGCCGCGCTAGAGGTCGTTCTCCTCATCGTTTTCGGCCACTGGATTGAACGGCTTTTGGGACAACGGTTCTTGTATGCCTTTATCGGAGCCACGTTTCTCCTCTTCATCCTCCACATCTGCGATTTTTTCATGAATCGCATCCTCGATTTAAGCATTTGGGAAACCATCAGCTTTGTCCTCGACGAAAGTCTTCAAAACCTCATTTATATGTTTGAGGCCTCGGGAGTCCCCCTTTGGTTTTGGGGCTGTTTTTTTCTCTTCCTCCTCCTTCTCCCTTTCATCGGCATGCTCGCCTACCGACTGACCAATCAGTATTCCGTAGAAACGAACCCCGAATGGGTCGCCCAAGCTCTCTGTTGTATTCCAGCCTCCCTTTTTCTGTGGGACGTCTCTACGTCACGGGTCATGCAACCCGACCAATATGTCGCCCTCACCCGCCTGCTCCCCTGGAAAACCACTTTTTTACAACCGTCCAACACACAAACAGAAGTGGCCTATACGGTCAAAGAGCCCCTGTCTGAGGAAGAAGTCCTGGGAAAAATAGTCCAAGAGAACGTTGTTTTAACAAAAAAACCCAACCTCTACTTGTTTGTGATCGAGAGTCTGCGGGAAGATTTTATCACCGAGCAGATCGCTCCCCATTTGGCACAGTTTCGGGCCGAAAATACCCACTTCGATCTTGCGATCTCTGGCGGCAATGCGTCTCAGATCTCCTGGTTTTCTATTTTTCACTCGCAGCACGCTTACCTCTGGCGCCAGACCCAGGAAAAAGGGTGGACGATGGGGAGCCCCGCTCTCCGCCTGCTCAAAGAGTGGGGGTATCAGATCCATTTGTATACATCGGCAGATCTGAATTACTACGGGATGGAAGAACTCTTATTTGGCGAGGACCGCTCTCTACTCACCTCTCATCATTCCTTTCTTCATGGAGAAAAGATCACAGCCGCTGAAAGCGACCAAGCAGCTGTCGAGGCATTGAGGACCGCACTGCAGAAGTCGGAGAATCAAGAGGGCCAAGTCTTTATTGTATTCTTAGATTCCACCCACTTTGGATATAGCTGGCTTGAAAGGGAAGCCACCGTATTTAATCCCGTCGCCCATGAGTTTGCCCCCTTAAGTGCCTACCAATCCAGAGGGGGAGTAGAAAAAATCAAAAACCGCTACCGCAACGCCATCCACCATATCGACGCCCTCTTTGGTCGTTTCTGGTCCACCCTTCCCCAAAAGGAAGAGGCTCTCATTGGGATTATCGGCGATCACGGCGAAGAATTTTTCGAACAAGGCCACCTCTTTCACAACTCCCACCTCGTCCAACAACAGATGCACGTCCCCTTGTATCTAAAACTGGGGAACAGGCCCGTCATCCAGAGGTCTGTGGTCTCTCAAATCGACATCTTTCCCAGCTTCATCGACGCAATCGCAGGTAGATCTGTCGCCTTTCTAGAGGGGACCTCCGTCCTTCGGGAGGCAACGTGGCCCTTTGCTGTGACAGCGCGCTACAATGCGGGAAGAACTCCCTATGAATTTTCGATCCAAAATGGCAAGGCCAAAATGATTGCCCGTTTTTCCAACCGGCGCAATATCTTCGCCCCGCAACACCTCATCCTCCGCTCTCTGACCGACAGCAAAGACGAGCCCATCACCTGCAAAGGCTGCGCAGAGGAGTGGGTGAAAGAAGAGTTCGCCCCCGCCTTCCAGCGCCTATTTCGCTAGTCAATTTGTGCTGATCCGCCAACGATACGAATACTAAACCCGGCGCTTCCGCACAAAGGTTCTCTATAGAGGGAGTTGCAAAACTAACAAAAAAAAGGATTTTCGGGGGCTAATTCAAGCAAGGCTTAATCTAGTCCCGAAAAACCC
>CAIVVG010000121.1 GCA_903909295.1 uncultured Chlamydiae bacterium | reverse complement strand
GCCGATGGCGTAACCGGCGATCATCGCGACAATCGGTTTGGGGCAAGTGCGCATCTCTCTTTGAAAGTCGAGGACGTTGAGGCGGTTGTTTCCCTGCAGATCGGCGTATCCGGCATCTCCGCGGATTTTCTGGTCGCCTCCGGAACAAAAGGCCTCTTTCCCTGCGCCCGTGAGGATGATCACTCCGATTTCGGGGTCATTGCGCGCATCGCGTAGCGCATGGCTCATCTCATCGACGGTGAGGGGACGGAAGGCGTTGCGCACAGCAGGCCGGTTGATGGTGATTTTTGCGATACCGGGCATCTTGTGATACAAGATGTCCTCATAAGTTCCATGGGGAAACCAGATCATAATACTCTCCTTCGGATGATGTCTGCCACAGCGCGCGGATTTTCTAAGTGCACTTGGTGGCCCGCTTTTTCAATCACGACTCCATCCGGGTGGAGAGCGCGAAATTTAAGGTCCCATTCTCCCACGAGCACCTGTTTCATGTCTATTTTTTTTTGACGAGCCAAGCTGTAGTGCAAAAGTGTCTCAGCGAGTGCTGCAGGAGAGTGCTTTCTTCGCTTTTCCAAGTCGGGTGTAAAAGAGGAAAGGAGCGGCTGTGCGTACCAGCGCTTTAAAAACTCTTCCATGGGAAGAGTTTTTAGTAACTCTGCCCACTTGGCATCGGTTTTAAATCGATCCTGTTTCTCTGTCTCCGTATCCAAACCGGAATGCGCAGAGAGGAGGGTGAGTGAGAGAACTCGTTCCGGATGCGTCCCCGCAAACTCGGCGGCGATGCGGCCGCCGAGAGAGTACCCGACTAAATGGGCACGGCGCAATGGCATGTCCCAGCTCGGAGCAAAGGGGGTTTTGCCGTGGCCCGGCAACTCACACGCCACGCAATGAAAAGGCAAGAGGGAGATGACCGGATCCCAATCGGAGGGCGCTCCTAAGAAGCCGTGGAGGAAGACGACCATAATATCGCATTTTCCTTTCTGCAGGTAACCAACTCGGAGACTGTCGCCTCAAGGGGGCTTTTCCCATCCCAGCGTTGATAGGACAAACCAAACATCTGAGCCACTCCATCAAAGTGCCAGGAGTGTGCAGCAGCGAAAATACTCTCAAAGTGGGGCGAACTCGAGTAGGGGAGATGAGAGAAAATGCCCCCTCCAAAATTGTTGGAGATGATGAGTTGGACCGGGTATTTTTGGAGCAGGCTAAAGGAGTTGAGGTCGTGGAGACAGGCTTGGTCTCCAATGAATGCAATGACTTTGCACTGGAGCCCCTCAGACAGACCCGCTGCAGTGGCAATCGTGCCGTCGATCCCGGAGAGGCCCCGGTTCGAGAAAAATCCTCGGCACTTTTTGGGAAATAAAAAGCGGTCGCCCAACCGAATGGGCATGCTCGTCCCCAAGAATACAGCCGCTCCCTCAGGTTCGATCGCGCGCATGGCATGCGCTTCCGTAAAGCCCGTCCGAAAATGTTCCTCTTCCCGCCTCTGCCTCATCAAATCTCTCTTTTGCCAAAGAGGAAGCCACTCAGGATCGGTCTCTGCCTCAAAACTCCCACAGAACGGCTCCACATCGGACTGCACCCGCATCTGCACCCTCTGCGCCGGATCTTGGAGCCCCGAATAAGGGCTCACATGCATCCAGGGGCAAGCTAACGTCAACGTCTTCTTCTCGGTTAACCTCTCTCCCACATGAAGGACGAATTCCGGTTCAATGTCGAGGTGTCGAATTTGCTCTTTCGTAGGGAATAGTCTCGCTTGGGAAAGGACATCGGCAAAAACGGGCCAAGCGAGCTTAGCTGCGAGTTTTAAAACGGGGCGCACATCATCGACTCTGCCCACAAGAATCAGTCCCCTTTTAAAGGGGACTTTTTGAGGAGCGGCGACGAGCTGAGGGCGGCTGATCGCAATGGGTTTCCCAAAAGAGACTTTTTCTTTTGTGGAAAGGGGTTCCCTAAAGGGGCAGTTGAAGTGGACAGGGCCGGGGAACATCAGGCCGTGGGCCACTTTGGCGCGCACCGCATTTTCTGGAGCGCCCCCATCGATCTCTGTCTGGAAGTGGACAAAGAAGGAAAAAATTTTGGTTTGGTCGGTGGACTGATTGGCGCCGCAATCGCGGAGTTCAAAAGGGCGGTCGGCAGAGAGCATAACGAGAGGAGTGTGGCTATGAAACGCTTCCATGATGCTCGGTAAAAAGTTGCCCACAGCAGTGCCCGCAGTGGCAATCACTGCAACCGGTTTTCCAGATCCTTGAGAGAGGCCCAATGCAAAAAAACCGAGAGCTCTTTCGTCAAAGTGGACATAGGTTTTTGCTTGGGGGTGGTCTGCGGCGGCCAGAGCCAGTGGAGCGCTCCTCGATCCGGGGGCAATGCAAAAAGAGGAGACGCCCTGCTGCACGAGCTGATCGATCACCCAGAGATGCATCATAAGAAAATCTCCTCGTAAAGCTTCAGTTTTTGATTGAGCTCTTCCCACTCGGCGTCCGGCTTGGAGCCCTCCACGATACCGGTTCCCGAAAAAAGAGTCGCCCTCTTTTTTTCAAGGAGGCAACACCGGATTGCGACCACCCATTCGGAGCGCTCCGCCGTTTGCCAACCGAGCACACCTCCGTAAAGCCCCCTTGAAAAGGGCTCTAACTGAGCGATGAGCTCGATGGCTCTCTGAGGAGGCATCCCCGCAAGAGCTGGCGTCGGATGCAATCGCTCGATCAGCTCCGCATCGGAAATGCCTCCCTTCAGTACGCCCTCACAGCGGCTGTATAAGTGTTGCACGTTGTGAGTCTCATGGATCTCAACCGGAGAAAAGAAAACACGCTCCTCCACGAGTGGCGAGAGCGCTTTGGCCAGATGGGCTTGCACCGGAGCGATTTCCCTCAAATCCTTAGCGCTCCCTAACAGCTCCTCTTTGAGCCCCCGATCTTCCTCAGGAGTCTGTCCCCGTTTTCTCGTCCCCGCCACCGCTTCTGTCTCAATGCGCCTTCCTTCTCGAACAAAGAGCCGCTCAGGGCTTGCCCCCAAAAAAGAAAAGTCCTCCATCTCAACGCAAAAGAGGCACGCTCCTTTAGCTTTGGGTTCCAAGGCAGCGGTGATGGCGAACGGATCGGGAGCTGCGGGTAGCGAGAGCTCACACTTGCGCGCTAAGACCACTTTTTCAATCTGGCTTAAGACAGTCAAAACAGCCTTTGTCCAAGCCTCTTTCTCAGGGGTAAAGAGGGGAGGAGAGTGTGTTACACACGGAATGGGCGCGGGGAGTGTCGTCTCAACACAAGAGCCTAGTGGGACGAGATCCCCTTGAAAGGGGCGCCAGAAAAACTGAGCGCCATCCGGGGGGAATTCCCCTTCGCGGTTACGCCAATAGATCTTTCTCGCCGACATACAAAGTCACCGCTCCGAGCGCCATTGGATGGGCCTTCACTTGTTTAAATCCGGCTTGTTCCATTTTTAGACAAAAATCTCTCCCTGATGGGAAGGTCTCGATGGTCTGATTTAAATAGCGATAGGCCTCGGGGTTTTTAGAAAGGCGCCCTCCAACCCAAGGTAGGACGTGGCGCAAATAGAGAAGATAACCCCAGAGCACCGGTCGTTTGGGGAGAGAAAATTCCAAAATGAGAACCCTTCCCAAGGGGCGGAGCACTCGGTGCATCTCTTTGAGAGCAGAGGGGACATTGGAGACATTCCGGATGCCGAAAGAGCAGGTGACCGCATCAAAGCTGTTTGGCAGAAAGGAGAGCCTTTCAGCATTGCCCTCGAGTAACTCCACTCTCTCCCGATACGGCTTCTTGCCGACTTTTTGGCGACCGATGGCGAGCATCTCACCGGCGAGATCGACGCCGATTGCAGACTGGATCGAGGCACCTGCCTCGAAGAGCGCAATCAACTGATCGGCCGTACCGGTCGCCAAGTCGAGCACATGGCAATGAGGTCTCGCAGGGAGGTAACAGGCCACTTTTTTGCGCCAACGGAGATCCAGCCCCAGTGACAAGACCCGATTGGTTCTGTCATAATTGGGGGAGATCTGGTCGAACATCTCAGTGTTTTTTGCCTGAATACCGTTTCCTATCTACTTCTGAGAGGTAAACCTTGCGCAGACGAACAAAATTGGGCGTCACTTCGACCAGTTCATCATCGGCGATGTAATCGATCGCCTGCTCCAACGTAAAGCGGCGTGGAGGAGTCAAGATGATGTTTTCATCGCTTCCCGCAGCGCGCACGTTGGTCAGCTGCTTGGCTTTGGTCGCATTGACCACCAAGTCATTATCCCGAGAGTGTTCTCCTACGATCATCCCCTCATAAACCTCATCGCCCGGTTTGACAAAGAGGGAGCCCCGCTCTTGCAAGTTGAAGAGAGCATAACCATTCGATTTGCCAGGAGTGTTGGAGATCATCACACCGCGAAGACGCGCTGCCATTTCCCCTTTCCAAGGAGCAAACGTCTCGAAGATCGAGGTTAAAATCCCCAAGCCCGAAGTGCGAGTTAAAAAGTCATTGCGATAGCCCATCAGACCGCGCGTCGGCACCAAGAATTGCATCGTGGTCAGTCCGTGCTCGGAAGTGGTGAGTGAGCGCATTTCCCCCTTGCGGCGGGAAAGATCGTCGATCACAGTCCCTGAGAAGTTTTCAGGCACTTCGACATGGACCCGTTCCATCGGCTCCAACAGAACCCCATCGACCTCTTTCGTGATGACCTTCGGCTTTGAGATCGCCATCTCAAACCCCTCGCGGCGCATCGCCTCAATGAGCACTGCCAAATGCAACTCGCCACGACCACACACCTCGATCGCATCATCGCGCCCCGGAATCTCGTCGATTTTCAGAGAGATGTTTGCCCTCTTTTCTTTCTTGAGACGCTCGCGCAATTTATTCATCGTGATATGTTTTCCGTCGCGCCCTGCGAATGGACCCGCGTTGACTTGGAATTCCACCGACAAAGTGGGCTCTGCCAAAGTGATCGGCGGCAATTGAACCACTTGATCTAGAGAGCAAATCGTATCGCCAATTTCAATTTCTGGCATTCCCGACAGAGAAATGATATCGCCCGCACCCGCATCATCGATCTCCACTTTATGGAGCCCCAAATGCCCCTCGATCCGAACGATCTTGTGGTTCGTGTGGTTTCCATTGCGATCGACCCGAGTGACTGTATCACCCTTCCGGATCGTCCCCTCGAGAATTCGCCCAGAAGCCTGTCTGCCCACGTAATCGTCGTAGCTCAAAGTCGCAGCCTGCATCAGGAACGGCAACTCCAAACTCCCCGCAGGAGCAGGAACAGCCGTTAAAATCAGATCAAACAGGGGAGTCAAGTCTTTTGGAGTGTCGCCCAGCTTCGCAATTGCGTAGCCATTGAACCCAGAAGCGTAGATATAGGAAAAGTCGAGCTGCTCATCATTTGCACCCAGCTCCATGAAGAGATCAAACGTTTCATTGAGCACCTTGTCAGGATTAGCATGCGGCCTATCGATCTTATTGAGCACCACAATTGGACGGAGCCCCATCTTCAGCGCCTGAGACAGAACAAAGCGCGTCTGAGGCATAGGACCCTCTTGCGCATCCACTAACAGAAGCACCGAATTGACCATCCCCAGAACCCGCTCCACCTCGCCCGAAAAGTCGGCGTGGCCCGGAGTGTCGATCGTGTTGATCTTGAAGTCCTTGTAGTAAAAGCAGGTGTGCTTGGCGAAAATGGTGATCCCCCGCTCTTTCTCTTGGTCATAGCTATCCATGACCCGCTCAGGGATCTTTTCGTTGTCTCGGAAGATATTCGACTGCTTTAAAATATTGTCGAGGAGGGTGGTCTTGCCGTGGTCAATGTGGGCAATGATGGCGATGTTTCTGATTTTTTTTGGGTCAAACATAGTGTATGAAATCTTATCACAGGGGGGGGATTTGTGGGTAGTTCAAATAGTTATTACTACGCCTTGTCGCTGGTCAGGGGGGGTTGCGCGGCTAATCAATTATTCTTTATTTTAATTTATATTTATATTGATATTTTTGTAATTACAATGTATAATACTGTTTAATTAATTTAATAAAACGTGGTGATTTATGAGCTTTATTAGATCTGTTTTAGGTGAAGCCTATCGCATGGGGCAGTCTTTAGTCAGTGAGGTGCGGCCCAGACACCTCGTCATCACAGGGGTTGCGGCGGGACTATTGGCTTACGCAAGTTATCAACAATTCTTACACGTGTCCCAGCCAACAGAGTTAAGCTTTCGTAACGCCATACTCACTATAGCCCCCGATGTGAGAGGCGATCCCCAATTACAGAGGCTGGATCTTTCGAACAACATACTCACTATAGCCCCCGATGTGAGCCAGAATTCTCAATTACGGAGTCTGTATCTTCCGAACAACAGACTCACTATAGCCCCCGATGTGAGAGGCAATCCCCAATTACAGGAGCTGGCTCTTTCGAACAACAGACTCACTATAGCCCCCGATGTGAGAGGCAATCCCCAATTACAGGAGCTGGATCTTTCAAGGAACGAGCTCACTATAG
>CAIVVG010000120.1 GCA_903909295.1 uncultured Chlamydiae bacterium | reverse complement strand
GTGGATTTGTCCTGCTGTCCAAAATCGTGGCAGGGGTCAAGTTCAAAGATGGCGAAGAAGTGATTACGAAAGAACAGGTTGCTTAAGAGGGAAAATCAGAGGGTATGCTCAGGCCTGAAACACAACTTTTGACAATATCTCGGCGACAGCAGGACTCGTCAGTAGGCAAAGTGCTAAAAGTAGTGTCGTTAAAAATCTCATGCTCAACATTGTCTAGGGTTCATTGTTTTTTGTCCATTACGTCCTGCACGAAAAAATTCAGGCGAAACAGAGCGCTCAAGATACCGATCTTTGAATTTTCCAGCAGCGGTGGATTTTTTGGTTGTGAAAGTCGATCGGAATTGTTTTTTTGGAGATGTCGAGAATCGTGCATCCCTGAAACAGGCTTCCATCAAAGTCAAACTCGCGAGAGTTCGTGCTAAAGAAGAGCGTCCCATTTGGAGATAAGAGCCCCAAAGCCTTGGAGATGAGGAAGGGATAATCTTGTTGAATGTCGAACATTTGATCCATTTTTTTGGAGCGGGAAATCGTTGGGGGATCGATCACAATCAAGTCGTAGAGCCCCCGTTCTTTTTCGAGAAATTTCAGGCAATCTTCTCGGATAATTACGTTGTTCGAGAGGGGAAGTCCATTCAATAAAAAGTTCTCCCTACCCCACTCGGTGTAGGTATTGGAGAGGTCTACGCTCTTGGTGAAAAGGGCCCCCGCAGCAGCGGCATGAACGCTGAACGAACAGGTATAGGCGAAAAGATTGAGCAGCCGCTTACCTGAAGCCATCGAGGCGACCAAGTGGCGCGTTTCTCGATGGTCGAGAAAGAGCCCCGTGTCGAGATAATCGGTCAAATTGACTCTGAACTGCAGCCCATACTCCAAAACGGAGAAAAACTCCTTGGCTTCGCCCGTTTTTTCGTATTGTTCGGTCTTTTCCCTCTTGACTCGGGTGCGCCAGTAGATCGACTCGGGCCGTGCAGAAAAGAGGGAGCTGAGAGCATCCATCACCGCATCGTAGAGATCTTGGCGCGGCTCATCGCTATCGCGGGTGCTGGTAAAGAAGTGAACGCAGAAGCGACCATCGTAGAAATCGACTGCTAGTGGATATTCCTTGATGTCTTTGTCGTAGATCCGAAAGCAGTTGGTTCGGGTCCGATTGGCCCATTTTCTCAAATGGCGGTAATTCTTTCGTATCCGGTTTTTAAGAGGGGAGTGTTTGTCCTCATCATCGGCAAGTAGGGGTAAAAACAAGTGGTTAGAGAAATTTTGTTCAAATAAGAGCTTTCCCACTCTGTCAATATGTTCGCGCAGTGGTTGGTGGGTAATACGCTGATAATCGATTACATCGAATAAATAGGGGGTGGGTAATTCCTCTAGATCGGCCTTTACACGACCCGAGATGTCGTGGTCACCTGCGGTGATGATGGCTAGGTCTATGTCTGATCCTGGGGTTTCTCTGCCCATTGCCCGAGAACCGTAGACCAAAACTTTAAGAATTTCAGGGTGGGTGGTAAAGTAGTTCTGTAGTAGTTTTAAGACGTTTTCAGGCAACCCAAACATTACGTTGACCGTTTTTTGAGCAGGTCTTTATGAATTTGCTCAATTGCGGGGGCATACCGTTCGCGGATACTCTTCCCTGCCGTTATTGCAGCCTGCTCTTGATAGACGTGTGCCATTAGGTTGCGGTCTTCCAACATGTCGATCCATACTTGGCCATCTAGAATGAGCTGGTGGTGAAATGCTTGTTTGATCACATCGCGTGGCAAGCTGACCGAAACGCCGTTATACACCAGGTAGTCTTTCATGGTTTTCCAGGAAAGTTCAAAGGTAAATTGGAACGCCCCGATCAGAGCGATTTGATAGAGGTGGTTATCCGGTTCGCGAGCAGTCCCTTGCAAGGCCTCACGCAACCGATGGAGTGCTTTGCTGAGATTCTCAAAGCGCTGTTGCCAACGAATATCTTCGGTCATGCCAACAGTATCTCGGAAGGCTTGTTCAAAGTGCAAGAAAAATTGTAGAGAACCTCTCGACAGTTGAGTTCATCTTGGGGACTTTTTTAGATCATAATCCCATAAGAGGGTGTTCTGTAAAAAATATTTCATCGAGTTTTTGGATTATTTTGGCCTCTTTTCGACTTCAAATATGGGGGGCAATATCGACAACAGTATATAGCCCCCCAT
>CAIVVG010000119.1 GCA_903909295.1 uncultured Chlamydiae bacterium | reverse complement strand
CGCGAGGGCGTCCCTCGCCATCCTGCCGGCCCCTCGCCGCTCCTGCCCGCACGCTTCGTGCGGATCCCTGTGATTTCATTTCTTTTTCTTACCCAGAAAATGAGAATGCGCTCATGATCATCGACGGCAAGAAAATTGGAGAGGAGATCCAGGCAGAGCTCGCCCAGAAAATCCGAGGTCATACGCCCGTTTTGGGAGTGATTTTAGTCGGAGCCAATCCCGCCTCCCAAATCTATGTCCAGGCCAAGAGGAAAGCATGCGCCGCTGTCGGTATTGAATCCAAACTCCTCTCCCTCCCCAACTCGATTGCAGAAATCAATCTGATAGAACACATAGAGCAGTGGAATCGCGATCCGAGCATACATGGCATCTTGATCCAGTTTCCTTTGCCGCCCCACATTTCAGAAACAGCCATTGTCAGAGCCATTGACCCGACCAAAGACGTCGACGGATTTCACCCGATCAATGTCGGAAAACTCCTTCTAGGCCAGGAAGATGGCTTTGTCCCTTGCACCCCTCTCGGCATCCAATGCCTTTTAGAAAAAAGCCACATTCCCGTGATGGGCAAACACGTCGTCATCGTCGGCAGAAGCAACTTAGTGGGCAAACCGCTCGCCGCCCTCCTCGTCCAGAAAAAACCCCACTGCAACGCCACCGTCACCCTCGCCCATAGCCAATCGGAGAATTTAGCCGATCTCACCCGTTCCGCAGACATCCTCGTCGCCGCCATCGGAAGTCCCCAATTCATCACTCGAGAAATGGTCCGCCCAGGCGCCGTCGTCATCGATGTAGGCATCAACCGCTCACTGGGCAATCAGATCGTCGGCGATGTCGATTTTGAACAAGTCAAAGAGATCGCAAGTCATATCACGCCCGTTCCTCGCGGCGTGGGCCCTATGACGATTGCGATGCTCTTAAGGAATACATTGAAGGCTTATGATCCGCACTGTTTACTTTGATTTGGGCAATGTGCTCATCTTTTTTAGCCGCCCCAAAATGATTGCACAAATCGCCCACTGCACAGGAATGAGCCCAGAGCAGTTAATGGAGTTATTTCTCCAGAGATCTTGGAGCCAAGCCTATGAATCGGGGCAGATCAACTCTCTGCAACTCTACAACCTCCTGCGCCAGCAGGCCTCAAAGCCCTTTTCTCTCCACGAATTCCTCGCAGCAGCATCGAATATCTTCACCCCCAACGAGGCGATCTGGCCCCTCGTCCACGAGCTCAAAGCCCAAGGAACTCGGTTGGTTCTCCTCTCCAACACCTGCGAATGCCACTACAACTACATCTACTCCCACTATCCCATCTTGCGCCTCTTCGATTACAAAGTCCTCTCCTTCGAAGTGGGCTTTTGCAAACCAGACCGCCGCATCTTTAGAAAAGCGCTCCAGTTCGCCGAGTGCCCCCCCGAAGAGTGTTTTTACATCGACGACATCCCCGAATACATCGCCTCAGCCAAACAAGAAGGGCTTCAGGGCGCCGTCTTCCAAGATGTTGGGGGACTCCGCCAAACCCTCAAAGGGATCGCAGGAATTTTCAGAGAGAAAGACATCTGAGCGACTTTGACCAAAGCCGGGGCTCTCGCTTCTGCAACTCCATCCACCGGAATACACCTGCCATTTGCTTCCACTAACCTCACCTCAAACAGGTCTCCCAAGGGCATTAAAGTCAGCCTCTTTTCACCGCCAGGAATGTGCAATTCACCCTCTTCCACAGAAAAACGGGACGCCGCGGCCTCCGCCATTTTTTGGTCTGAGTAGAGCACCTTTCGAGGAACGGCCTCCCTAAATTCCCCCTCCTTGAGCTTCCTCACCACCACACGCCACTGCTGGCCCACCTGTTCTGTCGTCATAAAACTTTGAATCATCATCCACCTCCCCAAATTAAAGAAATAGATACTACCCCCTCCTCGACTTTACTGTCCAAGGATTCCTCTTGTATACTATGGGAGCATCCCCTATAGTAGAGGGCAGATGAAAAAAAAGAAAACCGCCCTCGTAACAGGGTCTATTAGTGTGCACCCGAAAGGGTTTGGCTTCATTGGCCAACCCGACGGACCTGATGTATTTGTTCCCAAACAATTCATGAATGACGCCGTTGACGGCGACGAAGTCAAAGTAGAGATCAACCCCGTCGTTTCCGCCAAGGGACCCGAAGGGAAAGTGGTCGCCATCCTCAAACGGAACCGAACCCACCTCGCAGGGACCGTCCTCACCGAATCGGCCCGTCACTACACCGCCTACTCCCCCCTCCTCGGCCCCGATAAGCCCATCTGGGTCAAAGCCCCTCCCGGCTCCCTTAAAGAAGGGGACCGAATCATTTGCAAAATCGTCAACTGGAGCAACGAGTCCGACCTCGTCGAGGGAGAGCTCTCCGAGCGGATCGGGAATATCTCCGACCCATCGATCGACATTTTAGCCGCCATCCAAGAATTCCAACTCCCGTCTACCTTTGTGGAAGAGGCCGTTGCGGAAGCGCGCGTATTTGGAACCAAAGTCAACCCCAAAGAAGCGAAAAAGCGGTACGACATTTCCGATTGGGAATGCGTCACGATCGATCCCGTCACAGCCAAAGACTTTGACGACGCGATCACCCTCACAAAAGATGAAAATGGGCACTTTTTACTCGGCGTCCATATCGCTGACGTCGCCCACTACGTCCCCTCTGGCAGTATTTTGGACCAAGAAGCATTTCGCCGCTGCAACTCCACCTACTTTCCCGGCAAGTGCGTCCCCATGCTCCCCGAAGAGCTCTCCAACGAGCTCTGCAGCTTAAAGCCCAACGTAAAGCGACTCACCCAATCGGTCTTTGCCGAGTTCAACCCCAACGGCGACCTCGTCGGCTACCAAATTGAGCGCACCTGCATCAAGAGCCAAAAACGATTTTCCTATGAAGAGGCATTTGAAGTCCTCGAGAAAAGAAAAAAAAGCCCCCATGCCCCCCTCCTCGAGCGAATGGTCGAACTCTGCCACCTCCTCAAGAAGAAAAGAATGGAGCGAGGCAGCATCGACTTTTCCATGCCCTCTGACTCCGTCCAAGTAGGCGCAGACGGCGTCCCCACCGGCATCCAGCGAAGTGAATACGACATCACCCACCAGATGATCGAAGAGTTCATGCTCAAAGCCAACGAGCTCGTCGCCATCCACCTCGCCTCACAAGGAAAAACCCTCATCTACCGCGTCCACGAGATGCCCGCCGCCGAATCGCTCAAAGACTTTTACGCCTTTGCCCGCTCCCTCGGGTTCCATTTACCCCAAAACCCCGCCCGCTTCGACATCCAAAAGATGTTCTTCGATGCCAAAGGCTCCCCCCTCTTGCCGCAGCTCTCCGTCAGCTTTATCCGCAGCATGAGACTGGCCGCCTATTCCCCCGAGAACTTAGGCCACTATGGACTGGCCCTCGAGCACTACTGCCACTTTACCAGCCCCATCCGCCGCTACACCGACCTCATCATCCAACGGCTCCTTTTTGACGAACTCCCCAAAGAAACCAATGTCGAAGCCGTCGCCACTGTCTGCTCCGACAAAGAGCGCGTCTCCTTCAAAGCAGAAAGCTCCGTCGTGATGCTGAAAAAACTGCGCCTCGCAAAAACTCAGTACGATCAAGACACCGGACGCGTTTACCCCGCCGTCATCACCAAAGTCAAACCGTTTGCCATCTTCTTCGAAGTGCCCGCCTTTGCCCTCGAAGGCTCCATCCACGTCTCCCAGATCGGCGGCGACTTTTACGAATTCAGCCCCACCCGCATGAACTTTAGAGGATCGCGCACCGGAAAAACCTTCGCCGCCGGCCAACCCATTGAAGTGCAGCTCGAAGCCGTCAACTTCATTTTACTACAGAGCCAATGGAAGCTACATGGCCGCAGCTAGCGCAATTTCCTCTCAACGACAAGACGCATTCACAGCGCTTAAAATCGTCCATGCCTGCGCAGGGACGGATAAAAAAATTGCAGCGATTTCCGCAGACCCCTTTGCCGTCGTCGCATCCTTTTGGGATGACGAGGACCTTGAAGCCTGGTGTCTAGACAAATGTGGTAAGGAAAAACTAAGGCCGCGCATTCCCCTCGACCTAGAACAAGTCAAAACTCTTTTTCATCTCAGACTAGCCCAACACCCGCTGCAGCCAGAGGTCTATGAACGTTTGCTCCAATCTACAGGCCTAAATGAAGAGAAGATGGAGACAGAGCGGCTCTATTTCGATAGGCGGCTTACCCTATTGCGGCTACCCGACTTTGGCCTCATGCCAGAACTTTCTAGGTTTCCCAGGCTGACATCTCTAGATGCTAGTGATGGTTCTGGCCGCCTTTCCGATGAAGATCTTTCCCATCTCCAAGCTCCCCGTCTCCAACAAGTAGATCTTTCCTACTGTGACCAAGTTACCGATGAGGTGCTGGTCCACTTAAGCGCCTTCCCCCTCCTCCGAGAACTCCAGCTTACCTTCTGCAGAAATGTGACCGATGCAGGGCTGGCCCACTTAAGCGCCCTCCCTCTCCAAGAACTCAATCTTGCCGAGTGCCAAGATGTCACCGATGCGGGACTGGCCCACCTGAGGGGTCT
>CAIVVG010000118.1 GCA_903909295.1 uncultured Chlamydiae bacterium | reverse complement strand
GCTTCAGCAGGAGACGGGGCAGATAGTGCATGGCCATTTGTGCTTGAAAACTGATCCGACTCAAGAGCCCTGTCAGAAGAATTTTACCCTGCAAATACAGGAAAGTCCTCTTCAGGGGGTGGAGGAATTACCAGAAGGGTCTCCCTTTAAATTGCTGACTGAAGCAAAATGGTTAGGAACCGATTTGGTGTGTGGCCGTTATGGCGAGACGCGCCGTGGCGTTCAGAGATTGGAGTGGGGCGGAGCGGAGGATGCGCGCCTGGAAGTACAAGCCAATGAATGGCTTGTGTGGAAAAATGGCAAATGGGTGAGCGCCGAGGCAGCCGAGGAAACGGCCCCCATTGCCCATCTCTTGAGCGTGCAAGAAAAGGGCTTGGTCTTGGAGGGGTGGGATGGAGCTGAGTATGCTAAGGTTTTTATCGCTGCGGCCCCGCTTACCCCTTTGAAGATCAAAGGGGAGGAGCTATTTAGTGCGATTCGAGTCCGCTCTGACAAACAGATCAGCTGCATGTTAGAAAAACAGTGTTTGATCTTGAAGGTGGGCGATTGGGTGGTCAAGACAAAAGGGCGCTGGAAAATTCTCCGGAAAAAAGAAGATCGGGATGCATTTTTGAATGGGAAGTGGACGGGAGAGTTGATTGTGTTTGAGGGGATCGAATTGAAGCAGGGGCAAAAGGTCATTTTGGGTCGCTTTTTTGCAGCTAGTCGCTCTCAAATGGCGCCGATTGAAGTCACTGTGCAACCTCGTAAATTGGCGTCGGGAGTAAAACCGAAATGAGAAAGCTTTGGCCCCTTAAGCAAGATCAACGATGGAAACGATATAACGATATAACGATAAAGATAATCCATCGCCGCAAAGCGGCGATGCTGTTTTTTTCAATCGTTACATCGTTATATCGTTTCCATCGTTTTTTCTGTCGCCAGTCTAGTACCGTATTGTTACTGCTCTTGTTAGTTTTAGCAGCGCCGCTCTTTGCTGAGCTGCAGTCCGATCTAGAGGGGGCTCAACATTTCAATACGTCTCTCTCCGAAATCCGCCTCGAGCTGGCGGAGAAATTCAAAACAGCCAAGGAACTGTCTCTCAAAGAGGGGCAAGAGTCTGAATACCGCTCCGTATTGGACCAGGTGCGCCACCTCCGTCTGAAGATGCACAATCTGCAAGAGGAGTGGAGAAGGGCCTCCGTTCATGAGGCGTCTCACTCGGATGAGGCCTACGCTTTGTGGGATGTAGGGGAAGTGACCTTGGCGCAGCTCATCATGGAATATGGGGGAAGCGATTTTCTCTACATCATTCCGGCTGAGCTCAGTGCGATTAAAATATCCCTCTTTTCGAGCATCCCTTTACCTCATGAGTCGTGGAATGAGATGATCGATCTTATTTTGATGCAAAATGGGATCGCAATCAAAAAACTCAACCCCTTTGTAAAGCAGCTTTACATTGCAAAAATGGATCCGTCAGGAGCGGAGGCGATTGTTGCCAGGGAAGCGGACCTCGATCTCTTTGATCCTCAGACGCGTATTTTCTTCGTCCTCTCACCTCCCGTCGAACAAATCAAGTCGGTACAGGTCTTTTTAGAGCGATTCTCCGATGCGAAACAGACAACGGTTCAATCGATCGGCTCAAAGGTGGTCATCGTCTCGAGTCGGGAGACGGTGGCCAAGTTGATGGGGCTCTATCACGCTATTTGGGAACAGGGGAAAGGGAAAGTGGTTCGGGTCATCAACCTTTTGAAGATCAGTCCTCAAGAGGGGGATCGAGTCCTCAAGGCTGTCTTTTCCGATGGGGGGGCCAATAAGCCTCGCACCACCCTTTTCCCTTCCGCGGCAGATGAGCTGGTCTCTTTAGTCTTGCCGCAGGGGCTGGTTTTGGTTGGAGAGACGGAAACGGTCGATCGGGCAGAGAGGATGTTGCTCGATTTAGAGGGGCAGTTAGAAGATCCCAGCGAAAAAGTGATCTATTGGTACGCTTGCAAGCACTCCAATCCGAGCGATATTGCCGAAGTGATGTCCAAGGTCTATGACTCCCTGATCGGATCGACCTTGGATAAAAAGAGCGAGCCTGCCCCGCCGCAGCATCCTCCGGGCAGCCCCCCCCCTTCCTTGGCTGTGATGCCGCAAGAGCCGAACCCGTCGCAGGTCTTTCCCGATCGAAGCACAGCGTTCAATCCGGTCCTTCCCGCCAATCCTGGATTCATTCAGCCGGGGACGATTGATAAGGGGCCCAAACCCTCATTTGGCAATTTCATTGTGGATGAGAAGACCACCTCTCTTCTGATGGTGGTGCGGCGCGAAGAATTGCCGAAGATCAAGTCCCTTTTGAAAAAACTCGACACACCGAAGCGGATGGTGCAGCTCGATGTGTTGCTCATTGAGAAAAAACTTCGCGATCAAAGACAGGTGGGGTTCAATTTACTCCAGTTCGGCGCCAATAAGAGCGGTAAAAACCAAAATGCTGTCACATTTGATGCCTCGCGCGATGCGGTCAATCGGGGGGTGCTCTCCTATCTCTTTAGTCGCCAGAATGGCAGTTGGCCGGCCGCCGACTTGGCCTTCAATTTCTTGCTTGCGCAAGAAGACCTTCGGATCAATGCGAACCCCTCAGTCTTAGCGATCAACCAAACACCCGCTACCGTATCGATTGTGGAAGAGATCTCGATCAATAACGGGGCGATCCAGTTGAACACGGCGGGTGGGGTCACTATTGAGCAGTCCTATACGCGCGCTCAGTACGG
>CAIVVG010000117.1 GCA_903909295.1 uncultured Chlamydiae bacterium | reverse complement strand
CTCCTGAACCACTGGTCACATTGAACACATTGATCGGCGTCATCAACGCAATGCTACTGTTGAATGTAACAGCCCCTGTTCCGGGACTCACTGTGAGCGATTGTCCGTAAGAGGTCATTCCCTCAATTGTAGAGGAGAAACTGATCGGTGTATTGGTCGTTGTAATGCTCGTCGTTCCTGCCAATATGACGGGCATGGCAGGGGCAAAGCCGCCGGTTACAAAAACGGCACTTGGCCCAATGGTCAACCCGCTCCCGCTGGTAAAGGTCAGATTTGTGAGGCGAGTTCCCGTGACGCCAATGTCGCCGCCAAGGGTAATGGCCCCTGTCCCCGCAGCTAATGTCAGCCCCTGCGCTCCACTGATCGAGCCGGTAAAGGTAATAGATCCCCCTCCCGAGGTGATTTGAGCAGAGCCTCCCGTTAAGGTCGTCCCCCCAATCGAGATGGCGCCCTGATTCGTTGTTAAAATCGGAGGGCTCCCCGTCCCGTCAAATGTCGTCGATCCAAAAGTCGCGGCAGAGCCATTATGCGATAAAAGAACAGTGCCGCCCTGGATGGTTGTGGAGGAGCCAGATGTTGTATTGAGTGCAGAGTTACTCAAGGTCAACGTCCATCCCGGTGTATATCCGCCAAATGTGATGGCTCCTGTGTTATTAAAGATCGCCGTACCGGTTATCGTACCTCCTTGTTGGAAAGAGACCGCATAAGCGCCTCCATTAGCAGTGAGATTCGTGCAAGTAACCGGACCCCTCACGGTGGTGGTATTATTGAGGGTAGCGCTCCCTGAGGTGATCGTCAGGCTTCCTATATTCAGTACACCGGGAAAATTAGCGTTGCCGCTTAAGATGAGTAGATCTCCTAAAGCGGTGCCCGCGCCTATATTTCCCCCAAAAGAGAGACTTCCGCCGCCTGTTGCCACTGTCAAACTCTGGGTATTGGCCACGGAAGCATCGATCGTAGAAGAAAATACAATGGGACCTCCTCCTGAAGTTACTGAAAAGGGGAAGAACTGTACTGAAGAGTCTCCTGCCAATGAAAACGTTCCCATCGTAATTGCGCCATTGTTCGTCGTTAAAGTTGCGGCCGCGGTAGTTCCATTATTCAAAAATATCGTGGGCCCGAAAGTTACGGTAGAGCCACTATTCGATAAAACCAAATCGCCTGATTGGATCGTTGTAGAAGAGCAAGTGGTTGTATCAAGAGAGGAATTGCTAAAGGTAAACGAGCCTGCAAAGAGAGTCGTACCGGTATTATTAAAAGTCGCAGTGCTGCTGATCGTACCTCCTCCTTGCAAAGAAATTGCATAAGCTCCTGGACTGGCAGTAAAATGAGTACAAGCAATCCCGCCTCCCACAGTGAGATTGCTATTGGTCGTGATATCCCCTGTAACCAAGACTGCACCACTAGATATATCTGTGTCGCCGTTCGAAATGACCAGACCTGCTGGGGAAATAGTTTGGCCTACACCGGCTAGAGAAGCGGTGCTCCCTCCGAGGTTGAGTGTGAGAGTATGGGTCCCTAGTACGCTATCATCGAGAGGCACTCCAAAAACAACTGCTCCGCTGTTGGAATCAATCGTCACATCTCCACCCAACGTGATGGTTTCTAGGGCGGTGTAGTTAAAGCCCCCTGTACCGACGTAAATGGTGCTAGCCGTAGAGCCATTGCCCAATGTCATTCCCGTAATATTAGGTCCGCAGGATAAGCTCGTCAATCGAGTCCCCGAAGTACCGACGTTATTGAATGTGACGGCGCCGACCGTAGAATCTACAGTCACACTCTGGGCTCCCGTAATTGCGCCGCCAAAGTTGAACGAAGCAGAGAGCGATGAGAAGGCTATATCTCCTGCTAAAGCGATCGGCATGGTGGGACTAAAATTGTCCCCCGCAATATAGATCGTGGTTGTCCCACCACTATTGCCCAATGTGAGCCCACTGCCACTGGAAAATGTGATCCCTTGGAGGGTGGCCAATAAGGATGTCCCCACATTCCCCAGCAAGCTAATCGCTCCCCCAGTTCCTGCGGTCAAAGTCAAGCTTGCAGATCCTAAAATGGAACTATTGAAACTGATCGCGGCACCTGCAGGGGTTCCTCCCGAGTTCGTCGTATCGCAACTGATACTTGTGCTGAGAGAGACCGGTTGTGATAAAGTGATCAATTGCCCCGTGGTAGTGATCGTGCTGTTGCCCTGGATCAGATTGGGCGAGGCTCCGGTACCGGATAGAATGATGGGCCCTGGATGAGTGAGGCTCGCATTGAGCAAAACCCCCGCGCTGGTGCCGGTGCTTCCTCCGGTTCCAGTGAGTGTGAGAGTACCTGTGTCGCTGGAGACCCAAGCAGAAGCGATGTTCACTCCATGGGAGGCACTGACGGTCGAGAGGCTCGTTCCAGTGAGCGTGATTGAATTGGTCGCTCCAATGGGGTTGGCTACAGATAAGCGAACACCATTCGAAGCAGTATTTGAAGCGCCAGAGATCCCATTTAGGGTCACTGCGCCGGAACTCGTACTCAGGGTGCTGGTTAAGAAAATCCCATGGGCGGCTCCTGTTGTTCCTAACGCGCTGCCTGTAATCGAAATATCCCCTGTCGTCGTACTTACAGTTGCACCTACCTTAAATCCTACCCCCCCGTTGCCAGCACCATTGCAAGTAGTCCCAGTGATCGCTCCTTGGGCAGAGAGGGCGGCTGCCACGTTGACCCCGTTCCCTCCTGTTGTGCCATTTACACCACCTACGCAATTGGTAAAACTAACGGATGAGGTGGTTGTGAGGGTTTGTCCCAAGTTGACCCCATGTGAACCAGTCCCAGTCCCTCCTTGGCAATTGGTAAAGGCCAAGGTGGCTGTACCCGTCAGGGTATTCCAACTACCCGCGTTGGCATTCACCCCGTGAGAAGAGGCGGCTGTACTGCGGGACGTACCACTGATAGTGATTGCCCCTCCGCTACTTTGGATCGGGTTGTTCGTTGAGAAAAGGACTCCCTGAACTGCGTTCGTAGCTCCTACAGGAACGATCCCTGTAATGGTGACATTGCCACTGGTCGTGACTACCTGACCGCTATTGATCCGGACCCCATGCCCCGAAGAGGCCACTGCGCTCGATGTGCCGGTGAGAATAATAGGTCCCCCCTTCGTTGTTAAAACCCCACCTGTGGAGAGTAAAATAGCGGGATTTGTAGTGGCGCCAACACCCGATGCGTAGATCGTGATCCCCGCGCTGCTCGAAGTAGA
The DNA here is from genome assembly GCA_903909295.1 of uncultured Chlamydiae bacterium. Taxonomy (GTDB): domain Bacteria; phylum Chlamydiota; class Chlamydiia; order Chlamydiales; family SM23-39; genus CAIVVG01. Next base: position 6,440 of record CAIVVG010000117.1, on the reverse strand, counting down.
GTTCGTAATTGCAGCGCTCGCAGTGAAGAAAGAGGCCGCTTGCAGAGTGAGGGCAGTGTCTGCACTCCAAGTCACTGCGCTAGATACGGTAATCGACCCACCATTGGGTCCCGAACCACCCGCTCCCATTGTCGAGATAAGAACGTTGCAAGATCCCAATTGCGTCACAAGGTTGGCGGCTAAGATCTGATTGGTCGCTGTACCAGTCGTAATCGTGTATGTGCTGGGAGGTGAGCCGCAACCTGTAAAAGACCCCGTTGTAGCAGCCCCCGCAATCACGATATCGCTGGGATCGAGCAGCAAGGTAGCTGGCGTACCAATAAGAGCCTCTCCACGAGCAAACCCCTGGTAATCGAGGTTCCCTTTGCTAGAGACCTCCATAAAACCACCATCTCCACCCAGCTCCCCTCCGCGGGCACTTACGAGGCCGTAATGGCGCGTCACCTTGTCGCTCCAGAAAATGATCTTCCCTCCATCGCCCTTTTCCAAAGCGTCGGCTTTCACTTGAGTATCTTGCCCTGCAAACACAGCTTCGGCATTCGGGATCTCCGGGTTTTTTCCCTGGTAGTCGCCTCCCACCAACACAGTACCGCCGCCCTCCTTCCCAGAAACGTCAATCGAAGCATTGCCCAACAGCCCCACTTTTTCTCCCAACACATGGACCGTTCCTTGAGGAGCGTAGATCATCCCCTCCACTTCGCAAATACCCTTATCTGCCACCAAATAAATCTCGCCATTCCGTTTCTCGACCCCCAGCGCCTCAATCATCCCCGTGCTCTGAATTGCTTTCGCATAAACGCTCGAGCCGCTCCTGAGTTCCACTGTCAGCGCCTCTAAACGCCCCCCGTGCATCAAAGAGACCCCCTCTTCTTGGCCCTCGCCGGGGACCATCGCTCGGATGAGAATATAAGGGTGCTGTTTGGGTTGGAGCAAGATCTCCGCTCCCACGCCCAATCCGACGTGCCCTCGAGGAGCCGAAAGAGTTCCATGGTTGTGCACAAGACGGCCTAAAAGGGCGATATCTCCTGAATCACAAGCGATCGTGCCGAGATTGATGACAGCTCCCCCACCTAACCCAGAGAAGTGGTGTTTTTCATTGAGAAAGTCCTCATTTAAAAGATCAAGACTCGAAGCGACGAAGCCAGCTGTTTCAATCCGAGCATCGGTGCCAATCAGCACTCCATTGGGGTTAATCAGGTAAACAGATCCATTCGAGCTTAAAAGGCCGTGGATGTGGCTTTCGTCATTGCCGGTGACCCGATTGAGGACTGTGGAGCCCTCATCTTGCTGCTCAAAGTGAAGTCGCTCATCTCGCTCGATGGAGAATGTATCCCACTCGAGCAGAGCTTTATCACCGCTGTGGATGACCTCTCCCTCTTGGGTCACCTCGCCGTGAACAACTCGCATCCCCTCTGGGGCTGCGAAGAGCGATAGAGACCCTGCAAGCAACACAGACGAAATGAATTTCATAGACACACCTTCCTGCTTAGGAGAGTAGTTTTCTTTTGATTTTTATTCTTCAAAAAAGAGTCTTTGGGATTATTTTGGAAGTGGCTTCCAAATAGTTTTTGTCTTACAGTAAAAACATACCGAGGAGCCTACTATGTCCCGTCCCGATCCATTCAAGACCCTGCAGCAATTGGGGAACTGTGTTTACTATTCGCTCAGTGGCCTAGAAAAGCAGCTGGGATCTCTTGCGCGATTTCCTGTTTCGATCCGCATTATGCTCGAGTCGCTGCTGCGCAATTGCGATGGGAAACGGGTTCGCGAAGAAGATGTGCGTAGGTTGGCGAAGTGGAATGCGAAAAAGCCCGATGAGGGAAATGTTCCTTTTTGCGTGGCGCGGGTCATTTTGCAGGACTTTACAGGGGTGCCTCTCCTAGTGGATTTGGCGGCCATGCGCGATGCAGTGGCTCAGCAAGGAGCCGATCCCCATATGATTGAGCCGCAGGTGCCGGTGGATTTAGTGGTCGACCACTCGGTCCAAGTGGATCGGTCGGGCACAAAGGATTCCTTTTTGTTCAACTTGCAGCTCGAATTTAACCGGAATAAGGAACGGTATGAGTTCTTGAAGTGGGGGCAGCAGGCTTTTGAAACGGTCCAGGTTGTCCCTCCGGGAATTGGGATCGTGCATCAGGTGAATCTGGAGCACATTGCCACTGTAGTGATAGAAAAAGAGGGGGTCCTCTTCCCCGATACGCTGGTAGGGACCGATTCTCACACCACGATGATCAATGGCCTGGGCGTCATGGGTTGGGGAGTGGGAGGGATCGAGGCAGAGGCCGCGATGTTGGGACAGCCGGTCTCCATCCAAACGCCTGAAGTGATCGGGGTCCATCTATCGGGAAAATTACCAAAAGGTTCGACTGCGACGGATCTCACATTGCGGATCACCGAATTGCTGCGCAAAGAAAAGGTTGTGGGGAAATTCGTTGAGTTTTTTGGGGAAGGAACGGAGAGTTTGACAGTCGCTGATCGGGCGACGATTGGGAATATGGCGCCCGAATATGGAGCGACCATGGGCTTTTTTCCGGTCGATCAAAAAACGGTCGATTATTTGCGCATGACGGGGCGGAGCGAAGAGGATGTGCGAAGAGTGGACCAGTATCTAAAGGCTCAAAAGTTATTTGGCATCCCCAAACAAGGGGAAATCGATTACACCAAAGAACTCCACCTCGACTTAAGCGCGGTCCATCCCTGCATTGCAGGGCCTAAGAGACCTCAAGATCGGATCGAGCTACGGGATGTAAAAGCTTTGTTCCATAAACAGCTAAAAAGCCCCCAAAGTGAGGGGGGATATGGAGTAACAGATCCCGGCAAGGTGGTCTCTTTACATGCGGAAGGGGTCTTTGCAGAAGACTCGGGGGGCACTCGCAATCAAGAGTCCCCGAAAGCGGGGTGGAGCGAGCAGGAAATGCTCTCCAACCGCCCCTTTACGGCGCCCGAGGTGGCTCCAGGCTATACGGAACGGGGGCCCTGCGAAGGGAAATTGACTCATGGCTCGGTGGTGATCGCTGCGATTACGAGCTGCACGAATACAAGCAACCCTCACGTGATGATCGGTGCGGGGCTCCTTGCGAAAAAGGCTGTGGAAAAAGGGCTGAAAGTCCCTCCTTTGGTCAAGACGAGTTTAGCGCCCGGTTCTCGCGTGGTGACCGACTATTTGGAAAAAGCCGGGTTACAAACATATCTAGACCAATTGGGATTTCAGTTAGTGGCTTATGGCTGCACAACGTGTATTGGCAATAGCGGGCCATTAGACGCCAAAATAGAAAACGCGATGAAAGATCACGATATCGTAGCTGCCAGCGTGCTCAGTGGGAATCGGAATTTCGAAGCCCGTATCCATGGAGCCGTCAAGGCCAATTTTCTCATGTCGCCACCTCTGGTAGTGGCTTTTGCATTGGCGGGTCGGATCGATATCGATTTGGAAAAAGAACCGATTGCAAATGGGGTCTTTTTAAAAGACCTCTGGCCTACAGAGGCCGAAATTGCAAAGACCGTCGCGCAAGCCCTCCAACCCGAGATGTTTCAAAAGCGGTATGCACACATCCTGACCGATAACCCTGTTTGGGCCAAAATCCAGATCAAGCAGGGAGGGCAATATCACTGGGATCCGAAGAGCACCTACATTCGCAGGCCCCCTTTTTTAGAGGAGTTTTCTAAACAGCTGCCCCCACGTCCGCAACTCATGGGAATGCGACCCCTTGCTCTTTTAGGAGACTCCGTTACGACAGACCATATTTCTCCCGCCGGGGCCTTTAAAGCGAATACCCCCGCTGGAAAATGGCTCTTAGAACAGGGTGTTTCTGAGGAGGATTTCAACAGTTACGGCTCACGTCGAGGGAACCACGAAATCATGATGCGGGGAACCTTTGCCAATGTGCGCATTCTCAATCGGATGGCAGGGGGCAAAGAGGGAGGATGGACCAAGCTCATGCCCGAAGGGAAACTCATGAGTATCTTTGAGGCCTCGGAAGAGTATGGGAAGAGAAGCATTCCGTTGATCATTTTTGCAGGGAGAGATTACGGGATGGGGAGTTCTCGCGACTGGGCCGCTAAAGGGACCGCTCTCCTTGGAGTCAGGGTCGTTGTAGCGCAAAGTTTTGAAAGAATCCACCGCAGCAATCTGATTGGTATGGGGATTCTCCCTCTGCAGTGCAACGAGGAGTTGAACCTGACTGGCGAAGAACTCTTTTGTGTACGTGGATTAGAAGGCAAACTCGTACCTCATCAGCAAGCCACTCTAGAGATTGAACACAAGGGACATAAAAGAGCCGTAGAGGTTACTACCTGCCTAGATACTCCTATTGAGGTGGATTACTACCTACATGGAGGAATTTTGCCCTACGTGCTCCGATACCTTTTGTCTTGAATTTTTCTTTTTGTTATAACCGTCTCTTAAGATGGGCAAGAGAATTTTTGATATTTGCTTCAGTGGTGTGGCGCTCTTGCTTGCGGCTCCTGTTTTTTTGATTTGTGCTCTGGTTGTGAAGCTCTCTTCGCCGGGTCCCATTTTCTATGCGCATCGCAGAGTGGGAGAAAACAGAAAAGTTTTTGGCTGTTGGAAATTTCGGACTATGTATGCAGATGCCGATCAGCGATTGGGGTGTCTTTTAGCCAGTAGCCCCACATACATGCAAGAGTGGCAAATGTTTTTTAAGTTACGTGAGGATCCTCGCGTGACCCCTATTGGGAAATGGCTGCGCAAGGTATCGCTCGATGAAATACCTCAATTCTGGAATGTTCTCCGAGGCGATATGAGCATCGTCGGGCCCCGTCCGCTCACCCATCAAGAGGTGGCCTTGTATTTAAAAGACAAGGCGGACAAGATTCTCTCTGTTCGGCCCGGGTTGACCACGCTTTGGGTCACGGAAGGGCGCAATCATCTATCGCTCCAGGAAAGGATCCAGCTCGAGGAGTTTTATATTGAGAATCGCTCTCTTTGGTTGGATCTCAAATTGATCTGTAAGACAGTTTTCGTCATGCTATTCCCTCGCGGAGCCTACTAAGAAGCGTGGGGTCTCAACTTCGCGTATTTGGCCACCAGAGTCCGTTTGGTGTCCGAATCATGGAAATAGACGTCATAAGTAAGGCCAAAAGAACCTTGATACGCTCTTTCTATTGTGCCGGAACCGAATTCGGTGTGCCATACGGCCTCTCCGGGTTCAAACCCCTCTTCTGAGGCAGATTCTACATTTGAAGAGGAGGGGGTTTGACTTTGCAAAAATTGAGGGGGGATCTCTTTTAAAAACCGGGAAGGGCGCATAGGACGGGCGATGCCCCAAAGATAACGAAAAGTCGTTGCGCAGAGATAAAGTTGCCTTTTAGCGCGAGTCATTCCGACGTAACAGAGGCGCCGTTCTTCTTCGAGGGCCGTGTCGCTATCGCGAGAATTGGCATGAGGGAGGATATCCTCTTCCATGCCGACGAGGAATGCGAGTTGGAATTCAAGTCCCTTGCTGTTATGCAGTGTCATGAGTTTGATTCCAGAGGTCTCCTTTTCGACAGCAGAGCGCAAGGTGAGTTCTTCTAAGAAGCGGTTTAAGGAGGGATCTTCGTTCTCCTGTTCCCATTCAGCCGCTTTTCCAATGAGTTCATCGAGGTTTTCTTTCCGGTCCTGGAACGTCTCGGGATCTTCTTGGAGATAGTTGAGATAACGAGACGCTGTGATCGTCTCACTGAGCAATTCATGAAGAGCTAACTGTCCCCGCTTTGCACGGAGGGAATGGATGAGATAGACGTACTCGCGCAGCCCCTCTTGTTGCTTGGCGCTGAGCTTGACTCCCGGTGTAGCGTCGGCGCAGTAGGTGAAGATGGGGATGCCCCGTTCAAGAGCCCCTTGCGAGACTTTGTCTAGCGTAGAGGCCCCGAGACCCCGCTTGGGAAGATTGATTGTTCGGAGAAAAGAAATTTGGTCGGTGTCAGAAATAACGACGCGCAAGAACGCGAGGAGATCTTTGATCTCCCTCCTTTGATAAAAGGAGACTCCGCCGATGATTTCATAGGGAATCCGGCGACTGAGTAAACTATCTTCAAAGGCGCGCGATTGGGCATTGGTCCGATAGAAAATCGCTATCTCAGGAAGGGGAATGTGATTTTCTGCAACATGTTTGGCGATCCGGCTAGCGACAAAATGCGCTTCCTCTTTCTCGTTCTGGCCGATGTAAAGGCCCACTTTGGCCCCATCGCCGAGCCCACTCCAGAGCTTTTTTTCATAGTGTCGATGGTTGTGCTCAATGAGGGCATTGGCCGCCTGCAAAATGAAATTGGTGCTCCGGTAGTTCTGGTCCAGTGTGACGACCTTAGCACCCTGAAAGTCCTGCTCGAAATTCAAAATATTTTGGTAGCGAGCCCCGCGCCAAGAGTAGATCGACTGATCGGGATCTCCCACGGCGAATAGATTTTGGTGTTTTTCAACGAGAATTTGAATGAGTTGG
>CAIVVG010000116.1 GCA_903909295.1 uncultured Chlamydiae bacterium | reverse complement strand
TCCTTGTTCTTTAGAAAACTTTCGACGGTGCGCAGCCCCCCAACAAAGGGGAATAGGCCGTTATTTTTACAAGTCAAAGTTGTTGCAAGTCAAACCGTTAAGATTGTGCTGGCGGGAATTGCTGACAATCCTCTAAGTTTAGTTTGATATTAAGTTATTAAATGTAAATTAATTGTGTTGAGTATTATACGTGGTGACGCCACGTAATATGAGGAATTGTATTCGGGAAGAATCCCAAAAACGAGACTAAGAGATTAAAACTGTTTATAAATTGCTGTTTCATGCACATAATTATACATAAACAGAATTAACTTGTCAAGAGTTTGTTTTTAATTTCTTGGAGTTGTTGGGTGGTTTGGTGGAGGGCGCCCTCGAGTTTGGCGACGACTTCCTGGGGGGCGCGGGAGCGAAACTCGGGGTTGGCGAGCTTGTCTTGGGTGCTGGCGAGGAGTTTTTCGAGCTTTTCTTGCTCCTTGAGGAGCCGCTCTTTTTCCTTGGCCTGGAGGGAGGCGGGGATGGGGATCTGGAGGCGAACGGTGCCGACGAGTGCGCTGGCGCCGGAGGGGGCTTCTTGGAAGTGGATGCGGGAGGTGGGGGTGAGGGCGGTGAGGATGGTCTGATGTTCTCGGACCCTCTCCAACCCCAACCCAGATAGATAGAGCTCCGTTTTCTCTGAAGGGGGGAGCTGCATCTCAGCGCGGATGTTGCGGATGGCGTGGACGAATTCGAGGAGGAGGGCAAAGGTCTCCCCTGCGGTAGGGTTCAGGGGGATATCGATCTGTTCTGGGTAGGGAGCGACGGCGCAGGCGGGGGCTGCTCCTACAAAATGGGGGAGACGCTGTTTCAAAAGGGAAAAGATCTCTTCGGTGATAAAGGGGGCGATGGGGTGCATCAACCGAATGGCGTTACTGAGCAAGAGGACAAGTAGTCTTTGCTTATTTTGTTTCAATGCTTCGCTGCCCACTTTGCCAAATAAGACCGGCTTTGCGATCTCGACGTAGGTGGCGCAAAAGTCGTTCCAGAAAAACTCATAGGCGCGGGTGGCAGCTCGGTCGAATGTGTACTCGGTAAAGCCGCGGTTCACCTCGGCAATCGTCTTATTTAAGAGGCCCAGAATCCAATGGTCTTCGAGCGTCAGCAACGTCTCATCGAGCTCTCCCTCAAAATCCCCTTCTAGATTCATGAAGACAAAGCGGGAGCCGTTCCAGATCTTATTGGCGAAGTTCTTATACTCTTCAAAGCGTCTTCGGTCGAGGTCGATCTGGCGGGCGTGGGTGACGCTGGCAGCGAGGGCAAAGCGGAGGGCGTCGGTGCCATATTCGCCTGCGATCTCGAGGGGGTCAATCACGTTCCCCTTGGATTTGGACATCTTTTCCCACTTGGACAAAACCTCTTTGGGAAGAGGGGCTCCGAGGTCGTATTTCTTTTTTTCTTCCACACTCACGTAGGTGACGCCGCCGCCTACATTTTCGCGCCAGTAGGACTTGCCGTAGATCAGTCCATGTAAGAAAGTTTCGTGGAAGGGGACTTGTCCTAGGCAGTACTCTCCCATCAAAATCATCCGAGCGACCCAGAAAAAGAGGATGTCGTGGCCCGTAATGAGTGTTGCGGTGGGATAGAATTTTGCCAGTTCGGGTGTTTTGTCGGGCCAGCCGAAAACGCTGAAGGGCCAGAGGGCAGAAGAGAACCAAGTGTCGAGGACGTCTGGATCTTGGACCCACTGATCGGGATCTTTTTCTACTTGAGGAGGGAGCCCTTCTCCCGCATAGCAAAGCATCTCTTTAGTCTCTTTGTGAGTCCAGATGGGAATGCGGTGGCCCCACCACAGTTGGCGCGAAATACACCAGTCGCGCAAGTTCTCAATCCAGTGGAAATAGGTCGCTTCCCAATGGGGGGGGGTGAGGTGGACCCGTTTTTCTTTGACGGCGGAGATCAGCTTTTCTTTGAAGTGGCTCATCTTGACAAACCACTGCTTCGACAAGAAGGGTTGCAAGATCGCCTTGGAGCGGTAAGAGAGGCCGACGCGGAGCTTATGGGGCTCTGTCTTGACGAGGAGTTTTTGCTCTGTCAGATCGCGAACCACTTTTTCCCTCGCCTCTTCCATAGACAGTCCCGCATAAGGGCCCTCTTTGATATGGCCATCGGGGGTCATGATATTGAGGAAGGGGAGTCCATGCCGCTGACCCACCTCTGAGTCATTGAAGTCGTGAGCAGGGGTGATTTTGACTGCGCCCGTTCCAAACTGGGGATCGACGAAATGATCGGCGATGATCGGAATCAGCCTGTCTGTCAGAGGGAGACGCACCTGTTTGCCAATGAGATTTTGATACCGCTTGTCGCTGGGGTGAACTGCTACGGCCGTATCGCCGAGCATGGTTTCGGGGCGGGTGGTGGCGACCATTACAAACTCCGAGGTCCCTTCAACGGGATAGCGGATGTGCCAGAGAAAAGAATCGCGCTCTTCGTGTTCCACTTCATCGTCGGACAAAGCCGTCTGAGTAACCGGATCCCAGTTGACCAGGTAATCTCCCTGGTAAATGAGGCCGTCGTCAAACATCTTTTTAAAGCATACCCGAACAGCGCGGTTGCAGGAAGGGTCCATCGTGAACCGAAGGCGAGACCAGTCGCAAGAACAGCCGAGCCGCTTGAGCTGGCCTAAAATCTGCCCTTCGCTTTTCTCTTTCCAGGCCCAGACTTCCTTGAGGAACTCTTCTCGACCGAACTCCTTGCGCCGCTTGCCCGTCTTGGCAAGGAGCTGCTTTTCCACAATCCCCTGCGTCGCGATGCCCGCATGGTCGGTGCCAGGAACCCACAGCGCCTCGAAGCCAAGCATCCGCTTCCAGCGAATCAAGATATCTTGGAGGGTGTCCACCAAGGCATGGCCCATGTGGAGAACCCCCGTTACATTGGGAGGGGGGATGACGATGCAATAGGCGGGCTTTTTGGAGTGGGGATCGGCGTGGAAAAGGCGCGACTCTTCCCAGAACTGGAGCCACTTGGCTTCGACATCTTTAGGTTCGTAGGCTTTGGGGAGTTCGGTCATAGTCAATAAGTCTACCAAAAACCGGAATTTATTTGTGCTCTGGGTATGAAAAATGAATGAGCAGGGATCGGTCGGTCCCCGAAACGGGGCCCCTCGGACCGGCAGGAGCGCCGAGGCGGCGGCAGGATGGCGGGGAAGCCCCGCACCCCCGAAGAAAAAAACGCTCGCCGAAACGGCGCCGGTCAAAAGAGTGCAACGTCTTCTTCACGCAGTTTTGGATGGCGTAGACGTCTAATATCTAATTGCTTATTCCCGAAATTGACAAGTAGTCCAATCGGGCAGGACGAAGCGGCCAAATAGTTAATCAATTGAGCTTGGTGTGCGGGCAATAAGACGCTGCAACTTTTGACCTCCACAATAACGGTGTTGTCCACTACGAGATCCGCTATGTACAACCCAACTCGTTTTGTTCGGAAAATTATATCGTAGGTCTTTTCCGCGTCTATTTTTACTTGGCGCTCGCTCAAAGCAACAATAAGAGCATTTTTATAGACGGCCTCTAAAAAACCAGCGCCCAGTGTATTTGCTACATCGTAACAACATCCCAAGATTAATTCAGTTAACTCAACATGAGATTCCATAACTTTTCCTTTGTTTTTTGGGGTGCGGGGCTTCCCCGCCATCCTGCCGCCGCCTCGGCGCTCCTGCCGGTCCGAGGGGCCCCGTTTCGGGGATCGACCGATCCCTGCTCATTTCTTCCCGACGCACCGGTAAAACAAGTCGATTTGTCGGTGGAGCTCTTTTTGCTCCCACCAAAATCCCTTTTTGGTATGGCCGGTGAGGAATAAACTCGGCAATGCAGTCGTCGGAGGATAGGGGGTGTCGAGGGCTTGGGCAAAGTGGTGAAGGGCGGCCTCTTTCCCTTTGCTTAAGTAAACCCACGTTCCATATGGAAAGTGCAGGGGGGATGACTCTTGATGGAGGGCCGAAGGGGGGTATTTTTTAAAGAGCTTTTTAGCTGCGTTAAGCTCCCCTTTGAGGAGGTGGTGCCAAATCAGGAGGGCTTCGTAATAGATGCGCAATTCTTTAGGGACTTCGAGGTTGAGCCATTTTTCTTTGAGGGGGCCTGTTTTGAGTTCTTGGCGCATCGCATGGAGGTCAAGAGAGGGTTGCTGAGGTAAAAAGGTCTCCAGGGCCTCTTTTGCATCGAGTTCCAGGAGGGCAGAGAGGACATTGCGCAATAATGCTCCTTCTACTTTCTTGCCGATTTCGACCAAAATAGGGATCTTGCGGAGCCAAAAGGCGAGCCTAATGGCGATCTGTTCTTTGCGGTGCAGGGTCTCTTCCATGAAGGGGAGGAACTCCCAGTTTTTCTCCAAGCTTTGGATGAGCAGATCTGTATCGGGATTCTGCAGGAGATCGGGTACGTGGCGGATGGCGAGGAGAATGATCCGATAAGCCGCTTCTCGGTTATTGAGCGAGCTCTCGTGCATGCGGTAGACGATGTGTTCTTGCAAAATGGGGAGGAGCGGGTGAGCGGGGAATTTTCTGAGGGCGAGTTCCAGGCATTTGGCCTCTTCTTCCCAATCGGAATTCGCTTCATAGACGAGCGCTTTGCCCAAATATTCGAGCGGAGCTCCCGGTGTTTTGTGGAGATTTTCAAATTCTTTCAACGCCGTCGAAAACTGCTTTTTTTCTAAGAGAGCGATCCCTGCTCGGAAGAGCGCCTCTCTCCCTTCGACACGTCCCGCAAAGCAGCGGCCAATGCGCCGGTATTCCTCGAGCGCTGCATCGTAGAGTTTATGGCTCAGGAGGGTGTTGGGCACTGCCAAGCAACCCACCACCGCGTTGTGGCTGCCGTCGTAGACTTTCCAGTCT
>CAIVVG010000115.1 GCA_903909295.1 uncultured Chlamydiae bacterium | reverse complement strand
TGGTTGCCGGCTATGGACGTGCCTTTGGTATGAAGGTGATGGTGTGGGGGCGACAACGCTCTATTGAAAAAGCCCAATTGGACGGTTATAATCGTCTCCTCTCAAGTACCTCTTAGCGAGATGTTTGGTTACTCAACGCAACTCCGTTCAATGACCTCCGGCCGTGCGACGTATGTAATGGCGCCAAGCCATTTCGCGCAGGTGCCTGCAAAAATACAAGAAGAAATCACTAAGAAGTAGGACTATGGCTAAACAACCCAGAAAAAGAATACGGATCCGCCTCAAAGCATTTGATCAGCGGATGCTTGACCGTTCCGTACAAGACATTGTAGAAACGGCGAAACGGACCGGTGCCCGCGTTGTGGGGCCGATCCCTCTTCCGACCAAGCGAGAGATCTTTACCGTTCTCCGCTCCCCTCACGTCGACCGCAAGTCGCGCGAGCAATTTGAGATGCGCACACACATCCGCGTGCTCGATCTCCTCGATCCTACCCCCGACACCATCGACAAGTTGAAAGTTCTCCCTGTCGCAGCCGGCGTCGATATCAAGATCAAAGCAGCTTAAAGAAAAGGCGACCCCTAAAGGTCGCCTTTTTTATTTTAGGCTTGTACTGGAATGGGAGCCGTTCCTGGATAAGGAATGGTGTTCGCCCATATGGTGTACCCATAAAGAGATCGATAGGTACTCCAGCCGCGAATAGGCCGAATCCCCAACTCTGCAAAGAGAGGGTCTTGCGCATCTGAGTTTGATACCATATGTGTAAAGATTGACCCCACCCGTCTCATCATACCGCCCTCTTTGGGTGGTTCCTCTTGTTTTACCGGACGGATCCAGTTAGAGGCAACAGCCCGCAGGGCAAACGCCGCCATCCCATAAAAGAAGCAGGCTTGAACGCCCAGGACAACGAGGTTAGCCACAGCCAAGCCCCCCAATGTGGTCGAGGCATTGAATGCGGAGGCCTTGAAGTTGTGCATCGCGATTTTCTTGCAGCACTCAATCGCACCAGGTTGTTCTTCAAGACCGTTGGTGTCAATATCCCACTGAACAACAGCCTCCAGCCACTTACCGGGATTGGCTAAAGAAAAAGGGGTCAGTCCGCTCATGCGTGCTCCCCTTGTGCTGCGGGTGCTGGATTAAAAAATGCAAAGGCTCTCTTGCAGAGACCCTGAACAGATCCCTCAATAGAGTCTGGGGCAATCCGGTCATTCTGTACAAGAGCATGAGCCATTTGCACACCGCAATAGGTTGCAGCCGCTACAACACAGGTCCAGCCCAAAGAGGCCAATGCGATTTTGTAAGTTCCATAAGCTGCGAGCACCGCAGTTACGGCGAGAAGGCCACCTTGAATATGTCCCTCATTTGTCTCTTTCGTTCCATATCCTACCGATGCCAACTGAGCTGCACAAAGGCTTACTTTTTCTGTGAAAAATGTTGCCATATCAATCTCCTATATACATATTTTGTTTTGAAGAGGGGTGATTCTACCCTTTCGCATAAAAAACTGCAAGGAGTGTGCCAAAAACAAGAAATTTACCACCGAGAAAAGACACCCGAACTCTTTTTTTCTCGGTGTGCTCGGTGGTTAAAATTTTCCCGCTATTTCTGAGTCGTCTGCATTTGGTAGCTGTCAAACTCATAGGGAGAAGGTTTACTAACGCGAGTCCGCTTCGCAGCTACGCGGCCATCTTTGATCAAGAAAAAGTAATGGCGCACTTCGAGATTGCGAGCGCCCTCTTTAAGCCGTTCGATGTATTCGTATTCGACGTGACCATCGGATGTTTTGTGCTTGGCGTAAGGTTGCCCCATCGCCTCTTCCAATTCAGCGACGGTGGCCCCGACAGAGACTTCCGAAGCCGCTGTCTGAGTCGCGACCGATCCGCCCGAGGCGCACGCCGCGGTGAGTAAAAAAGCTGCGCAGAGCAGTCCCGTCCATTTGTTCAAGGTTCTTCCTCTTCGTTTTCTGGGTTATTATTTTCATTTTCATTGAGAAAGTCATTTGTCGAGGGGGCCTCTTTGGACTTGATCCAGATGCGCGCTTCGATCTGCGTGCGGAACTGATCGGAGGTCACATACTCCCCTTTCATCAAGTAGCTACCGTCGGGTTGCAGTGTGTAGGTCTCAAACCCTTCAAAGTTGAATTCGTTGCTCCGAAATTCCCATCCGATCACCTGCTCATCGCAAACTCCCGTGCCGACAATGCGTCCCACGTTTGGATTTTCCATATCGACAGCAAATCGTTTGTTTTGAAAATCGTAAAAAGTGAGCTCATTGCGCATGTTTTCAGAAAGCCCCTGGATCTGAATATCCTGCGTACAGACGACCTTCCCCGAAAAATCGGGAATCTGTACCGCCCAGGTGGTATTGAAAATCAGCTCCTCTTCAACCATGTTTAAAAGGATCTTCCCTTCGCCACACCAAGTACCCGGAGAAAAAATAAATGTATGTTTAAACATCAGAACATAAACCTTCTGCTATATATGCTTTGTAAAAGCCCCAGCGCGGCCATTGTGGTTAATAGTGAGCTCCCCCCGTAGGTCACAAAAATCAGGGGCACCCCGGAGATCGGCAAGAGAGCACACATCATCCCCACATTCGCTAGCACATGCATGGCCAGATACATCGCTAAGCCCGCCGCCAGAAGCTGGCCGAACCGATCCCGCGCCACTACCGCTACCTGGAAACTAAAATAGATCAAAGCATAAAAAAGGAACAGCAGGAACATAAGTCCCAGAAAACCAAACTCTTCCCCAAATGCTGGAAAGACCGAATCGGTATGGGCAGCGGGAAGCCACTTCCGGCCTGAAAACTCGCTTTTATGCCAGCCGCTCCCGGTGAGCCCCCCGATGGCGATCGCCGTCTGGGCCGCGTTCTGGTGGTAGGTATTGGGGTTGAGCCGCTCGTACTGGTACTCCTTCATAAAAGTCGTAAAGAAAGGGCGCATCTCTTCATGAGAGAGGAGGCCGACGAAAATCAGGGTAATGACCGCCAGACCGAGGACCCCCGCCCCCGCCATAAAACGGACCACCCCCCGGTGGACACCCCCCAAATACCCCATCACCAGGGCGATGGGATAGAGGATGATCGCAGTCCCTAGGTCGGGCTGTTTAAGGACCAAGAGGAACGGGACGCCCACCAGGAAGGCCATTTGGAAGGCCGTGGGCAGCGAGCCGACCACAGAGCCCCTCCGCTCCAGAAACCAGCTCAAAGCGAGAACGACGACCAGCTTAGCCTGTTCGGAGGGCTGAAAACTCGCCACCCCCGGAATCCGGTACCACCGGTGCACATTTTGAATGGGGCTGACGAAAAAAAGTCCTACCAGGAGGAGGAGGATGGCGACATAGAGAAAAGGGGCCCAGCCGCGCAGCTTCCGGTAATCGAAGCCCGCACAGAGAAAAAAGACCAAAAAGCCCAAACAGAACCAGCGAAGCTGACTCACGCTGAGCGGCGTCCAAAACACCGGTTCCCAATCCCCCGTCATTGCAGAGATGACGAGCAAACTAATCCCCATCAGACAAAAAACGATCGGAAAAATCCGGAAGTCCACTCGAGATAAAGCACGCCAGTCCCACATATTTCTTAATTCTATTCGTACAATGCGATAGAATGCAACGTATGCTGATCGATATTTTTTTGGAAAAGGTCGATTCGACCCAAATTTACGCCAAGGCCCACTTCGCCGAATTCCCAAAAGGGGCCATCACATGCGTGAGCGCCGAAGAGCAAACCGCCGGTCGCGGCAGATTCCAACGGAAATGGCTCTCCCCCGCCGGCGTCAATCTCTACGTGACGTTTTGCTTTGCGCTTCCTCTACAAACCCCAGATCTCAGTTGCTTGGCCCAAATCATGACCTATACCTTGGCCACCCTCCTCAAAGAGAGTTCCCCCCAACTCAAATGGCCCAACGACGTGCAATTGAGCGAAAAAAAACTATCAGGGGCTCTCTGTGAAACGGTCTTTACTCCAGAAGAGATCCAGTGCTTTTTAGGGATCGGGGTGAATGTGAATATGAGCCAAGAATCACTCGAGACCATTGACCAACCGGCGACCTCGCTGCTCGTCGAGACGGGGCGCACTTGGGATCGCAGAGCGCTCCTCAGAGAGCTCCAGACAGCCTGGGAAAAGAACTTTGAGCT
>CAIVVG010000114.1 GCA_903909295.1 uncultured Chlamydiae bacterium | reverse complement strand
TTTCTTGGATTGAGGCTTTGGGCTCTGCGACCACCCTGATAGAAGGGGCCGACTGAACGGGAGCGGGCGCTAAAGAGATCTCTCGGACCAGTTCTGATGAAGCGACTTCTGCAACGGGCTTCCGATACCAGCCTACTGCGGCGATCACAGCGAATAGCACCAAAAATCCAACCAAAAAAGACTTTACAACAGACACTGTAATCCTCCCTCTCAACCTATTATGGATGAGCCGGGGCTATTTTTGCAACAGAGTAAAAACACACTGAGCCTCAGCCGTTTGGATCTCAAAAGCGAGAAGGAAATCGGTATTCCAAAAGCCCCCCTCACCCGCAAGAGGAATCAGCTGCGCCTTCAAAGGCCTGTCGCTTTTCAAGATCGCATCGCCAAACTCAAAAATTTGAGCCGTCCCCTGATAGCGATTTAAACTTTTTGGTTTATAGACTTGGGCCCCGATGAGGGCGCTATCCGCTTTGATGTAAAAGGCCATAAAGAGCGGTTTTTCCGCTTCCAGTCCCAGAAACCGAAACCGAAGAGAGCACTCCTTGTCCCCGATCTGGTGTTCGATTTGGAACCACACTTCAGGGATCGCGAAGACCGAGCTCCAATTCTGGAGGGGTTCTTCCTCAAAGCGCCTTTGAATGCCAAAATGAGTGGGGTCGCTCAAAGGAGGCGTCGTGGGGCCAAATGCCCGGATTTCGACAGAGCCCACTTTGAGAGCCCCAAGAGGGGTCCCCTTCCCCGTCAAAGCCAAAAGAAGCGACACATCTCTTCGCTCATACAATCCCCACCCATAAACGGGTGGCTGAGGAGTGATCGTCAAATGGGGAAGCTGCGCTGCGAGGGCCATAAAGAAGGCATCGCGCGGCGGCTCAAACGTTCTCATCAAACCGCAAGCGGTCAAAAAGAGGTCGGTTGAAATTTCAGCCTCTTTTTCCGAGTACTGATTTTCCCTTGAGCCAAAAAGGGGGAATGCCTGCACCAAGTAATAGATGCGAGAGGCGAGCTCATCAGCTTTTTCCTGATGTCCGCCAATCGCCCAAATGAGAGCCAATTGGCAGAGTTCGTATAAAGGCAAATGGTCGTAAGAAAAAGAAAGGGGGGCTCTCGATTTGATAAGAGCCCTCGCAGCGGGGTGCAGCAAGGCGAGCGGATCACGCCCGATCTGAGATAAACCTTGTTCGTCTCCCGAGGCCCAAAGAGCCCTGACTTGGCTATAAATCATGATTCAATGAGCTTGCGCATTCTTTTACCAGGCGTAAACTTCACCGCTTTGCGCGCAGGGATCACAATGGGGACAGCTGCATTTTTAGGATTGCGTCCGATCTTTTGTTTTCTCTCCACAACTTCGAATACGCCGAAATCGCGAAATTCTAGGCGATCCCCTTGCGACAAGGTATCTGTCATCGCATCTAAAAAGGCTTGAATGACATTGCGAACATCATTCGGGTGTAAACCCTTCGATTGTGAAATTGTGTGGATCAGTTTTTTCTTTGTAATTGTAGCCATATCCTGGCCCCTTCCTTGATCGTTCAGATTTTCAGACATGCCGACTCTCCTTTTG
>CAIVVG010000113.1 GCA_903909295.1 uncultured Chlamydiae bacterium | reverse complement strand
GGCAATATCGACAAAAGTATATGGCCCCCCAATTTTGAAGTCGAAAATCGGCTCAAAAGAACCCTAAAATCGACCGAAACTTTTTACTTGGATAGGTTCGTATATGCCCTCCACGTTTGAAGTCGAAAATCGGCTCAAAAGAACCAGAAAATCGACAGAACACCCTCTTAGTTACGCAAGAGGTCTAATGCATGATACAAAGAAGAACTCCTTCCCCCAATTGGATGGAAAACTGCTCCCCGAGGCAAACATTTGAAATGCCGATAAAATCGCGATCCAGCCGCTCCAACTTGCCCGGCGTAAACTCCCACTGAAGCCCCTCCGTGACGATTTTGTCCGCAGGCCCCTGAAAGGGGAGTAGAGAGACCGTCTGCCCCTTGTGACAAGGAAAAACCACCCTCCCTATCGAGGCATCGATGAAACAAACCCGCTCCCCTCGCGCTGAAACAAAATGCCCCCCATTTTTGCTAAAGCGCTCTAGCAAGTGCAACGATTCCATCAACGGACTCACCCCCCGCCGATCGAGCACGACAATCTGCGCATCCCGCCCCACCTCTCCCAAAGCAAACGAAGCCCCCTCTAACTCATCGCTGCTAGCGAACACCCACTGATCCTCTGATACAAGGAACACCCTCCCCGGATAGCGCAATAGCAGAAACAGATTCCCCAACATGTGATCAAGCCTACCACCCAGCCCCCCGAAAACAACAACCGGCCCAAACCCCACCATCTGAGCAATCGCCACCTCGAGATCGGTCTCATCCTTCGCCCTCTCCAGAGGCACCGCCCGGCAACCCGCGTAGTGCTCCAAAATAGACGGCTCTGCTGAATCAAAATCCCCCACGATCCAGTCCAGCTCAAGCCCCATCCCGTAGCAGTGATTGATCCCCCCGTCCACCCCCACCACCCACTTGCACCCCCTGATCCGCTCAGCCAAAGACATCTCGACCTCGCCATTAGCGACCAAAGCTACACAAAGAGCCAAATCTGGAAGGGGAGTCATCTGTCTCAAATTCTTAAGTACAGCTCTTGCCACAAGACGATTTTGCTATCTCGATTGAACTTGAGGATCAAAATAGCCTCAAAATTCTCTATAGAGCCATCCGTCCGAACGATATGGGCCTTCATCGGGATAACAACGCTCATCTGATCGGTCACGAAATCGCCCAATTCGTAGCTGATGGTGCGAATGGTGGCTCTAAACTCCTCGAGAAAATCAAAGTAGTTGTCGCGATTGGCCTCGTAGCGTTTCCCATTGGCCAGAACTAAGAATGTATCAGCGAAGTAGTGACCGATCTCCGACTTTTTTAAATCAGAGCTCGCCACCAAGTTTTTGGCGTTCCACTGCAGAAGTTTTTTTGCGGTCTCAACGTGTTGCATACTGTTACAAGCCCTCAGCATGCACTAACAAGGGTATTTTTGACCATCCTGACACAACTTGAAAATAAAGCAGGCCCCCTTGTACAATCTCCTCCTCAGGGAAAGTGACATGATGAACACAAAAAACGAGTTAAAGTATCTACTCCTCATCATCATTATTTTCATTTCCGCATGTATTGAAACCGATATCTATTTACCAGCTTTTCCCGACATGATGGTTTGGTTTTCTGCTTCTGAAGGGGCGATCCAGAGCCTGTTGACCTGGAATTTCGTGGGCATCTGTATTTCAGGTCCCTTGTATGGACCCCTTTCCGATGCGGTAGGGCGCAAAAGACCCCTGATGTTAGCCCTCTTAGTTTTCCTAGCCGGGAGCATCATCACCCTTTTCGCACAGAGCTTAGATCAGATGTTGGTGGGGAGAATTCTGCAAGGACTGGGCAGCGGAGGATGCTTCACTTTGGGCACAGCGATTATATTCGACGCCTTTCAAAAGGAGCGAGCGATCATTGCACTCAACAACCTCAATACGATCGTCCCCCTCATTATGGCCGCGGCCCCGATGTTGGGAGGGTTTCTCAATCAAAGCTTTGGATTTCGCTCGAATTTTTTAGCCATTGCGCTCTTTGTCCTCTTGAGCTTTCTCATCTGCCTCTTTTTCTTTGATGAAACCCTCGCAGAAGAAAAGAGAAACCCCGTCCAACTCAGATCGATCTTAAGAGATTTTAAACTCGCCCTCACCAGTTTGGCCTTTTGGCAACTGACGATTGTCATGAGCGTCCTCTTCGCTGGATACATCGCCTTTTTGTCAGGCACTTCCGTCCTCTTTGTCGTGGAGTTTGGGATGAGTAAGTCGATTTTTCCTCTGATCCAGGCGGTGATTCTCGGCGGCTGGGTAGCCGGCAGCCTCCTCCTCGAACGAGCCATTGCCAAATGGGGCATCCCTCAGATTAAGAAAGCCGGAACGGTTCTCTCTGTTGCGGGAGGGATTATCTTGGCGATTGTCTCTCTAGTAGCCCCCCAAGACCCCTATCTCCTCACCAGCGGAGTCGTGCTCTATGCCTTTGGAGCCAATTGGATCATTGGCCTCTACTTCCCCGAAGGGATGGAACTCCTGCCCCATATCAAAGGAGTGACCGCCAGCCTCCTCACGAGCGCCCGCCTGGCTATTGCGGCGCTAGTTCTCGGGGTGACCAGCTCCCTCTATAACGGAACCGTTTACCCCCTAACTGCTGTCGTCTTTGGATCGGTCGTCATCATCCTGCCCGCCCTCTTCTACTATGAGAAAGCAAAAGCTGCTCTCACTACAGGAAGCCAGCCTCCTCACTAAAAAGCCTACAACGCCAATCTTGAACTAGCGAGGTGGCCTCTACATAATTGGCTTCGCAAAAACGGGACCCGTCTCATGCATGTTTTTTCAACTTTACTCGCACCCAACTAGCGACTGCTAAGAGAGTTGCTGCAAAAGCAATATTCAAATCAATGGCGCTATGGAAAGCGGGTAAAAATGAAGTCCGAACTTCTGTGGAATGGAAGACCGCTGTGCTGCTTGCTAACAGTATGGAACCCACGATGTTCCAAATGGTTGCGATCGTACCTATCGCAGCGCCGATTTTACTTGGAGCTATGACCGCGTTTACGGATGTGATCATGGCCGCATTGCTCAACCCCCAATTGATTCCCAAAAGGAAAAAGGGGAGAACTAGAAAAAGTAAAGGCGTCTCAAGCTCGATGAACCGGTGAAAACCAATTGCCAGGAAAGCTGCAAAAACGGAGAAAAAGAGAAGATTCGCCAATCCAAATTGCTTGACCATGCGGCTGAATACAAAAGAAATCACCGCCTGTGCGGCAGGGATCACTGCAATCAGCAGACCAATTGAAAAAGGGGATAAATTCCGAAGAATCCGCAAATAAAGAGGGTCAAAAAACATGAAGACGGTAGATGCGACACCCGCAAGGGCGCAACTTAAGGCTGCAAGAACGATGAGATTTTCCTTGAAGATGTGCAGGTCGAGCAGGGGATTTTGACGCAACTCGTCGAGAATGATCAAGCAGATGAGGGCAGCGATACCCATCCCCAGCAATATCCAGGCCGAGGTGGCGAGCCAGTCATTTTGCGCCCCCTCGATAATCCCATACATGAGAGCGCCAAGACCAAAAATCAAAAGAAAAAGGCCCAGCCAATCGATTTTGACCGCATGTTTTTCATGAGAGTGCCCCCTCAAGCTAAACGAACAAGCAGCTAACCCCGCAGCGATGAGAGGAAGGTTGATCCAGAACACCCATCTCCAGTCCAGTAGACCAATTAAGACACCCCCCAAGAAAGGGCCAATCATGAGACCAAATCCAGTCACTCCGCCATAAATGCTGATGGCCCGGACCCGTTCCTCTTCAGGGAACACATCCGATAACAACGCTGCCGAGGCAATGAAAATGATTGAAGCCCCCAGCGCTTGAAGCCCCCGGAATAAAACCAACCATTCTATACTTGGGCTGAGACCCGCCCCTAAAGCTGCGATCGCAAAGATGACCACTCCGAAATAAAAAACCCTTTTCCTTCCCCACAGATCGGCAAACTTCCCTACGGCGATCATCGTCATGCTCAGCATGATCGGGAAGATATTCGCCACCCACTGCAGCTGCAGAATCGTTGCGTTCAAACCCGTCTGAATGAACGGCAACGCGGTATTGACGATAGTTGCATCGAGAAAAGCTGTGAAGGCGAGCACAGAAACACCCAGCAAAGCCCACCATTTAAATCGAAACGGATCCATGTTTTTTCTCATAGTACAAACCCACTTATCGGATCAAGCATTTCTCCTTTGCGCAAGAATCCTCCCCACTGTATACTCCTCCGAAACTCCGGGAGAATTTTGTGAAACGACTCATATCGACTATCTGTATAACATCCCTTGTATGCGGCGCATTTGCCGACGACGTAGACCTAGCACCCTTGCTCACTGAAGAAGACACCCAAGAAGTGGTCGCACAGGGTCCCACCCTTCTCACCCAGCCACCCGCCTTTGCTGAATTCGCACAACTGCCCCCACCAGCCCTGCCCCCCATTCACAAAAGCCCGCTGATATCAGTTGGCCTCTCCTCCCTCATTCCAGGACTTGGGCACGCCTATTTAGGAGATACACGCACCGCCCTAGGCCTCTTTGGAGGCACCTGCGCAGGCATCAGCGCCGCAGTGATGTCCTTAATGTCTGGCGGCGTCGAGCATCCCGCATTCAATCTCAGTCTTTTTTCCGCCCAAGCCGTGTGGAGCTATAGCGTCTACGCCGCCTACCGCGACGTACGCGCCCTGAACGGAGCCTCCAATTACACCTATCCAATGCCAACCGACACATTTTCCGATGTAGTGACCGCCCCATTTCGTTGGAGCGTCATGAAGAAACCCGAAGTATGGGGAGGCATTTTAGGAGCTCTTGCCCTCGGAACAGCCGTCATGTATTTTGGCTATCCCCATGAAGCCCGCATCCAGTTGCCCCACCTCTCTGCGAAAGACCTATCCCTCCATCCCGCTATCGCCCTCCCCGTCGCCATCGGCGAAGAGTCCGCATTCCGCGGCTATATGCAGTCCTATTTATCCGAAACATTTTCTCCCAACGTAGGGCTCGCGGTCTCCTCCCTCGCCTTTGGCGCCGTGCACATCCCTAACGCCATGAGCCTCCCACAAGAAGAGCGCTGGCGCTACTATTCCTTTAGCATCCCACTCATCACCGGCCTTGGCGCCTACCTCGGTTGGGTCACGCAAAGGAACCACTCCCTGAAAGAGAGCGTAGCGATCCACGCCTGGTACGACTTCGTGGTCATGGGCATCGGCGCCTGGGCCTCCCAGTCCGTCGCCGGCCGCTCCGACTTCTCCATGGTTATTCCCTTTTAATTCAAGCCCCCTTAACAGGGGGGGGCCTGTGAATTTGCTAAAAAAACAGCTCGTCCTTTAGAATCCGTTGTTTTATTTTTGATGGAGTCTTTATGAAGTATCTGCTTTTTTTTCTGTGTACTAGCATCACGTCAACTTTATCCGCTTCTTGGGACGAATATTTTCCAAAAAGCGAGATTGTCTACAAAAATGTGAATGTCCTTTCTGGTCAATTAACGCTGAATTTTCAAGATCTAGTGGTCATGGGGGCCAGGCCGCTCACGCTGGTGCGATCTTATTCTAGCAGTGGTTTTGATACAAATCTGGATAACACGGATGTATTGCTTGCAATTTTGCGAGGAGGATGGGCTGTTCAAGGTGGTTGGAGCTTTTACCCACATACAGACATGTACATCAAATACAATGCAAAAGCGGTACAGGATCATTGTCTAGAGATCGTTCTTCCCGAGCCCAGTGGAGGCGCGATCCGATATCAAATCGAAAGATCGTTAGGGGGAAATCGTTTTTTAATGAAACCGGATTCCAAAACTCACGCCCCACTTCCCGGATCCAGAGAACTTTCAGCACGCACAGATCCAAGGAACAACCGTTTAGAGATAGACATCAGGAATCTCGAAGGAATTGTCCACCTACCTGATGGGGGCAAGCGGTTTTATAAAGGGTACTCACCCGTGTTGAAAGACAATCTTTTGGGGCATAGATTTTTCTTTTTAACGGAGGAAGAATCACCCTCAGGGTATCGAACTATTTATGAATATCACGATAACGAAGACCATCTATTGAAACGAGTCTATACAACAGATGCATCTGGGAATCGCTGTTACGCTGCCATCGAATTTGAGAAGCCCTCTTCCGAATCGAAAACTTTTAGAGCCAAAGGGTTGGAAAATCAAAGTATCGAATATCAATTTGCGCATTTAGATGAAAGGTACTACCTAACGCATGCCATTTCTAACTTTTCCTTGCCAGAATTTTTCAATCCCACGCCAGCCAGAAAAAAGAAGGGTTTTCGTGTCGACAGGATTGAAATAGGAGGCTCTCGCGAACTGGGCGTGAACTATTATACCCCTGGCTCTATCAAAGAAGAGAGGAAGTTGCTGAAGGACCCAAATAAAGCTCCGTTTTACCTGGACAAAGTCTCGGATATTTTGGGACCGATTGGGCAAGATGGGAGCCATCAGTTAATCGCCCATTTTGAATACAAAAATGGACGGACAGTGGTTCGTAATAGCTTAAATCGCATCACAGAATATGATTTCTGTGATGGCCATCTGCACGCAATTCGATTTTTTGATGATGGAGGTCGCCCCTATTCTTCGGAGAGATTTTCTTGGAGGGATGGGCGCCTTAGTTGCAAGGCCCTGATCGATGAAAAAACCGATTCCGCCCTTTTTGCAAGAGCTTTTTCCTACGATCAAATAGGCAATGTCACTGAAGAATCGTTATGGGGAAATCTCACGGGTACCCAAGAAAAACCGATTGAACTTGACGAGAGAGGGAGTCCTAAAAGCGGTGAAGTCTACCGCAAACGCTATACGTACCTTTCTCAATTCAATGTACCCATAAGAGAGGAAGAAGATAACGGTCTAGTACGGATTCTTCAGTACAAACCAAATACTGATTTATTAGAAGCCCGCTATACCTGCGATGGTCCCAAAATTCTCCTGCGTGATTTTTTTATTTATGACGATGCTAATTTGCTGGTAGGGGAAATTGTGGATGATGGAGAATCGCTTGATCGCAATAACCTCCTTTCTGTCACGCGGCGCATCCGAAAAGAGTACATCCTAGATCCCACCACCTACCTCCCTATTGAAATTCGCGAGACTTTCTGGGACGCTGAGAAAGGAATGGAACGTCCTCTCGGAAAGAGACGATTTAAATATTCAGAAAGTCGTCAGGTCATTTCCGAAGAGGTATTCGATGCAGAATGGGTATCCCGCTATACTCTTGAGACTGGTTATGATGCCGCCGGAAGGGTCATCCGAAAAACAGATCCTTTTGGACATGAGTCATTGTATGGTTTTGATTCTCGTGGACGCCTCTCCAGCGTAACGGAAGCTGGTTCTCCTCTTCATAAAAAGGTCCACTATGATGGGGCCTCCCGACAGTCCTACACAGAGGAATTTGACCCGGAAAACAATCGACGAGCCAGTGCAATTTTCTATGACACAGAAGGGAATGTCAGTAAAAATATCGACGCATTCGGAAATCCAACCACCTTTGTATTGGATTCGTTTGGTCGAGCTATAGAAACTCAGTTTCCGGAAACGCTGGATGAAAAGGGCAACTCCTATATCCCATCCATCCGTTCAGGATATAACTTACAGGGGGATTTGATCTCCGTTTCTGATGCAAGAGGGCGGATAACTAAAACCTCTTATAATACGTATCGAAAACCTACCTGCATTACCTACCCAGATGGTAGTCAGCTACGGCATGAATACGCCCTTAACGGGACTCTCGCTAAAACCATTCAACCCGATGGTAGTGAAGAGAGATACACGTATGATGTTTTTCAAAGGCAAACGGCAAAACGGATCTATTCTTCTAACGGAACTCTTTTAAGCCAAGAAACCTGGGTACGTAAGGGAGATACCCTTCTTTCGTATACAGATTCTCGAGGCCTGACCACTCGGTATCATTACGACGGTGCCGGAAGAAAGGTGGTTGAAGAGACTCAGGGACAGATCGTACGCTTCACCTATGATTCGCTGGGGTACATAGCGACCATCGCTAATGAAGCAATAGGTTTAACCCAAGTTTTCCTTCGCGATGTTGCAGGGAAGATTTTGGAACAGTGGAATGAACAGCCCGATGGCACACGGGAAAATCATTTTCGGTATGAATATGACAAATACCAACGAAAAATAGCTGTACACCGTGAAAAAGCTCTAGATCTGGTCTGGTATGATTATCGGGGCAGAGTCGTTAAGCATGTTGATCCACTCGAACAAGTAACCCAAATTGCTTATAACGAAAATTTTCAAAACACCCTTGGTCAATCTGTCTTACAAAAAACCGTCACTGACGCACTCGGATTGATCACTATCGAAACATCCGACGCGCTAGGCCATCTTGTATGTACAGAAAGGAGAGATTCCGCCCTCCTTTCCCGCGAAGAATTTTTCTATGATGTGAGTGGAGATAAAGTTAGAGCCGTAACAACTGTTTTTTTAAAGGACAAGCCTGTCCGAGAAATTGTGTCAACTTACGCTTACGACCCTAGGAGAAATCTCATCGAGTCGGTCGAGTCTGGCAAGAAGAAAACGACATTCCTTTTTGACACAAAAAACCGACTCGTCATGAAGCATAAGCCAGATGAAACAGCCATCCGGTATTCTTATGACGGTCTTGATCGAATCACCGAAATGAGAAGCTCTGATGGCTCCATTCACTTCACTTTTATCTATGACACAGGCCCTGATCCTACCGAAATACACGACCTCATCGGAAATACCTCGGTCCAGCGCTCCTATGATATACGGGGGAAGCTCCTCTCTGATCAAGCCCTCAGGTTTGAATACGACCTTATTGGACGCCGCACCAAAACGGATCTTCCCGACGGCTCATCGATCTCCTATACCTATTTCGGCTCCCATCTTCAATCAGTTGAAAGGCACTCTCCTAATGGTTCCTATAAACATACCTATACCTCCTTTGATGCCAATGGACATGTTGGACAAGAAGAGATGATCTATTCGCTGGGATCTATCACTACCCAACGGGACCTACTCGAAAGACCCATCGAACAAACTTCCCCTCAATTTCAAATCCAAGCCCGTTATGATGAAATCGGCCGCCTCGAATGGGTTCAGAGCAGTTTTTGGGGAGAAAACAAATATCAATATGATGGACTCTCACAACTCACATCTGAAAAAAACAGAGAGTATCTATTTGATTCGATTGGCAATCCTGCAGCAGACGGCTATGAAGTAGATGATCTCAATCAGCTCCTCAAAACTCCCACCCACAATCTAGAATACGACAGCAATGGCAACCCCCACCATAGAACTGAAAAAGAAGGATCCCCCACCCAATACCGATTTGATGCGCTCGATCGTTTGATTGAGATTGCGCAACCAGAGCGCATTGTCCGATATCGATATGACGGACTCTCCCGCCTCAGCAGCAAAGAAACGCTAATCCACCGAGATTCATGGCAAAGTGAAACCATCTACTATATGCACGATGGTCAATCTGAAATCGGTACTTATGACAAAGATGGACATATCCAACAGCTCAAAGTCCTTGGCCTTGGCATTCAAGACGATATCGGCGCCACAGTCGCCATCGAAATCAATGGGGTTCCCTATGCCCCCCTCCATGATTTTTGTGGAAATATCATCGCCATCCTATCTACCTCCAATGAAGTAGTCGAAAAATATGACCTAACTGCCTTTGGTGAAGAGAAAGACTTCCAACACCTCAATCCTTGGAGATTTTCCTCCAAAAGATCTGATGAAAACCTCGTCTACTTCGGCAAACGGTTCTACGACCCCTCCCTACAGAGATGGTTATCAGCTGATCCTGCCGGCTTTATTGATGGCCCCAATCTCTATGCCTATGTCTGGAACAGTCCTACCAATCGGCTTGATTCCCTCGGCCTTTCCTCTAATGGCTTTCAGCCAAGCGACTTTCCCTTCCCTAGCCTTTCCATACCAGATGTGCCTAGCCTTCCTGCCTTACACCCAGATATTTATGTGGGGCAAAAAGTAGGTATAGATTGCATAATGATTGGTAGCTCAAGTTTTTCCTTTGCATTTTCCCCTGAAAATATGACTTCTTTTAATGCACATCTTCGAAGCGTCTTTTCCCATACAGACTGGACAGAATTGCAAGGAAAAGACCAATCTCCTACTATAGTTACATCTGTGTGGATCAACGGAATCCAGGTCCGGAAGGGCGAACTCTTTGGGTTTGCGGAGATTGTACATGCGGCGCTAGGGCATGCATGCCCTGTCCTGGGGGTCTATAATGCTAGTAGGAGCCTTCCTAGCGACCTGCAGCGTATCTCGGTTGAATCGGGGACGCCGCGTGTAGATACGGTCTCGGTTGTTGGGCTAAGGCAAATCCTCTTGGAAGCCATGGATTATTTTAGTAGCGTGTGCCCAAACTTTCGAATCTTTTTGGGGGGGCACAGCGAAGGAGGACTTATCATTTACAACGCTATTTTTGGTATGGACGATACTCACAAGGCTATGGCAATGAAGCATTTAATTATCAGAACTTATGGGACTGTACAGTTTATACCAAAAGACTTTGGAGCAGATGTATGGAATACTTGTTCAGAAAGAGACTCCGCGGCTAGCGGAGCTAGAAAGATGCTTACAGGAAGTAAAGCGGAGGGTTGCAATGTAGCTTTTGTTCCTTGTATTTCTTCCTGGAGTGAAAGGACTTGGTATGGAGGCCCAGATCATAATGCGCTTGGGCCAACCTATCAGAAGGCGTTATGGGATGACTTAAAAGTAGTGGGAGGTGAATATGAATTCATTTATTCGAAAAACCGTTAAATTAACCTTATTTTTTTTGTGTTTGTTTATGAATAACTTGTATAGCGAGCCTTACAAATATACGCCGCCTGAATATATGGTGTATGTTGATGAAATCAGTATAAATTTTGTTAATGAAGTGAAAAAAGAGTTTAACCTGACTTTAGAGGCTTCTGGTGGTCGTATGCCAAACAATGTTGAGGCTATTGGATTCCGCTTTGGTTGCGATAAGCAAGTTACTATTAGTGAGGCTCGTTGGTTGTTGCTCACCTTAAAACAGCGGTTAGTAGAGAAAGTGAACCTGCATGAGAAAATCCGCCCGTTTTTAGCAGAATACCCATTTCCACCATCGGGAGCGGATATCAGTATTTCATTTCAAGCAAATGCAGACAGAAATGCTAAGAATGTTGAATTTGTGCATGAGGGAAGAAACAAGGTTTTTTACTGTCAACAGAAGCGTGAAGTTTGGCAATATGACGACCTGTTGGTTGAGTCCTATCAGGATGCTCTTAAAACCTACGATGTAGCTGACAAGCCTGTGATTTTTAAAAACGTGATGTGATTGATGGGTCTCGGTTAGCATGCTTTGCAAGCCATAAGCGCACCACCCCTTGGCCATTGAGCTCCCCCTGGTCCGAAGAAGAGGAATCTCATTTAGACCAGCTCAATCAAAAAGCCCTGTTTCCAGCCGTCGGACCCCTCAGACCTGTTTTATCCTCTGTTTGCCTGCGACCCCGAATCAGAGGAGACAAAGAGCCTGAAGCAAGTGTACAAAGCCAAGCGAGAAGAGGTCGTCAACTACTATGAGGGGAAGGATATCGTAGAGGCTACCCTCACACCCATCAATCGCCGGATTTAACAGATGGATAGAAGGGCGCGAATAGCCACCAAATCAAGTTGCTATGAAATGGTTTAAAGATCTAAAAATAAGATGCAAGGTGGCGAGGTGCGAGGGGATGACTTTGTGTGCGCATTGAAAGAGTGCACTTTGGGAATTATATGATCATATAACAGTTGTCGAGAAAATTTGGGAACTCAAGTATCTAATATCCATATAAATAAAAAACAACTGCACATAATTCTGGCAGTGATGTTTGGGAATATTCTGGAGTGGTATCAAGTATATTCATATGTTTACTTAGCGCCAGTACTTGCTAAGACGTTCTTTCATTTTGAATCTCCCGATTCAAATTTACTTAGTGCTTTCATTCTCTTTGGTATAGGATTTTTAACGCGTCCTCTGGGCGGGCTGATTTTTGGACGATGGGGAGATAAAAGGGGCAGGAAAAGTGCTTTTATCGGATCCATTCTTGTTATGACAATTCCTACCTTTGCGATGGGTTGCCTATCTCCATATGCAAAATGGGGGGTTTTGGCTCCGATATTATTGATTTTATTGAGACTCATTCAGTCTTTACCTGAGTCTGGCGAATCTCCTGGTAGTGCTTGTTTTCTGTATGAAAATGCTGAGCAGGGAAATAAGGTATTTATGACCAGCTGGGCGCCGATAGGAAATCAAATTGGCGCAATTTTAGGGGTGTTTGAAGCGCTAATATTAGACCAGCACATGTCTGAGGAATTTCTGTTGTCTTGGGGTTGGAGAATTTCATTTTGGTCTGGTGGCATACTTGGATTGTTAGGCTTTTTTTTAAGAAGAACTCTTGATGAAACTCCCATATTTAAAGAGCTCGTAGCCCATAATAAAGTAGATACTGAAACCTTCTTTGAAGTGATCAATAATCATAAGAGAAAAATTCTTTTGGGTACAGGATGTGGCGTAATCAATGCAACTACATTTTATTTGATAGCAGCGTATATTCCGAACTATCTAGATATACAACTGGGATTGACAGTTCATCAAAATGCATTTATTTCTTTGGCTATTTTGGTTATTATGACTGTATTGCTTCCGTTTTTTGGAATGCTGGGAGAGAGGTGGGGAGTTAAGCCCCTATTCGCCGGTAGTGTTTTGCTAATTATTGCTTTGTTGCCAGTCCTGTATTTTTCAGTAAAGAACGACAATATTGGTATGATCCTGGTTGTTGGGTTTATTTATATACTTCCTGTTTCTTGCATTACTGCGTTAATTTCATACGTATTGGTACATTTGTTTTCTGCCCCAATACGATTCACGGGTGTTGCTCTCTCGTTCAACTTAGCAGATGGTCTCGTTGGGGGTTTCACTCCGGCAATAGCAATTGCGTTAATGTATTATGTTCACAATCAAGCGGCTTTTTGTTTGTTTGTTTTTGTCAGTGCTGTTATTTCACTTATTTCGTGTCTTAAAATCAAAAATTAGGTTTGGCATGGGGTGTGACAAACTTGGCTTCGGGATGTCTGAGCGCCCCAATTCGTTCCCCGACATTAGTGCACCACATTCCCCAGAGGAATGTGGGCAATAATCTACGGGAACTCCATTGGAGAAAATTGCCGATTTACAGCCTGATTCATCAAGTTTGTCACACCCCAGGTTTGGCGCATGTTATGTCAAGACGATGAAACGTAAACGAAACCTCGCCTGTGCTCAATACAGGTGTTTTTTTTAGGTACCCATCGATAACTTGTTGGAAAAATATTTGTTGTAGACAATCAGGTATATATTTCAGGTATGCGAACCATTGAAGAACGTAATTTTTGAACGAGTCTGTCGAGGGGAAGGATATCACTTGTGAAACGGAATGGACCTGTGTCGATACGAACCCTGATTGAGCGATGATTTCTTTATATGTCCTTTCGCTTAAAAATTTCCATTCGGGAATAAATGCAGAGAAATAGGGGGACCATTCTTCCGAGGAGATTAGCTCTTGAATCGAGGCTTCTAGGGATTGCGAGATGTCGAGAGGCACTGTAATAATTAATCGGCCAGATGGCTTTAGGCTCCTGTAAGCGTGTTTAAAAAAAGCTCCTGCATCGAGCATCCATTGCAAAGCAAAAGAAGAAAAAATGATATCAAATTCGGCATTATAGCCAAGATGTTGCCCATTCCCAAGAGCAAATGCTAGGTTATTGCTGGAGAAGTGTTTTTGAGCAAAACTGATCATTTCTGGGGAAATATCAATCCCTAAGACGTGGCCATTTGCTGTGTGTTTTGCAAGAACAGCGGAGATTTTACCATCTCCACAGCCCACATCTAGTACTTTTTCATTCCCTCTCCATGCAACCGTCTGTAATATGTGAGATGCTGCATTTTTCTGAGCAGATGAATGAAAAGAATACTCTGCTGCTTGCCAGGTGTGATTAGATGTATGGTCTATGCCAATTGTAGGGGAAGATTCAAAAGTATAGGAATACCATAATCGAGGTTGTTCAAAACGTTCTTTAGACCCATCAAAAATCATGCCAAGGTGCTTGCAGATTCGTATAGATGCATAGTTATTAGGGTGCACAGAGGCGACTATTTTACTAGTCGGAAACCCTTGGCACGTAATTCCTTGGGAATTGAGATATTCTGTATACCCAAATATTAGAGCTCGTAGCGCTTCGGGGCAAAAACCATTATTGTGGTATTGTCTATGAAAAATACAGCCGGCTTCAAGTATTCCAGGTTCAAGTGGAACTAAATCTACTTGCCCTATAAAGGCCATATCTTCTTTTCGGAAGACAGAAAATAAGCCAAATGGTTCAGAGTTATTAAAATATTTGGAGCCCCTTTCTTTTACCAAGGCTTTAACTTCTTCTTTAGAACGAGGCCGTCCATGATCGAAATATTTAGTCAGAGTCTCGTCAGTGTACAGAGTGACGCAGCTTTCAAAGTCCTGATCTAGGTAAGAACGAATGAACAAACGGGAGGTTTCTATATTGACTTGAACAGAAGTTCCCTCAAAATGCAAATAAATAGTAGGAGTTTCTGGCAATTGCTTATGAATTTTCTGCATGTTTTTCCCTTTCTGCTTTTGTGTCGTACCATGCGATATCTGCAAAAGTTAGGCTGTTGGCTTTTAAGACTTTTCCAGGAGCTGCGTAGGGGCGATGTTGCACTTCATTGCTATACTTGAACGAGAGAAACTGAATTCGTATTTTTTGTTTTTTCTTGTTTTTC
>CAIVVG010000112.1 GCA_903909295.1 uncultured Chlamydiae bacterium | reverse complement strand
TTGTCTATGACCAAGGCACTTTGCTCAAACAACTGCTCAACGATTCTACCGGCATGCCTGTGCGCCAAGAGATGTATGAGTTTGACAACCGGACCATCATCACGCTGTGGGACGAAAAAGGGGTCCCCCTCAGCATCGAAGAATATGACGACGAACTCCTGATGGACGGAAAATACTACACAGCAGAACACCAACTCGAAGCTTGTGTCGAGGGGGGATTCGGAGAGCGGGTCAAGCGCGATCGAGCCGGACTGCTCCTCTCCAAAGATCAAATCCAAAATGGCCTGATGACCACACGCACCACCTACCACCCGAATGGGCAGATGCACACGGTGTCCAACTACCACGACTACCAGTTGCACGGCGAGCAGTTGAAGTACACGGTCTCCGGGCGCCCTCTCATGACCCTCCATTGGGATCACGGCGTTCTCGACGGCACTAAAACCGTCTATCGCAACGGACTCAAGGTGGCTGCGATCCCCTACGTTAAAGGGCAAAAGGACGGCACCGAGATCCATTACGACGACCTCGGCAATCTCACCGCTGAAATTGAGTGGAAACTCGACAAGAAACACGGCTGCACAAAACTCTACTCTGAAGAGCTCACTGAAAAAGAGTGGTTTTTCAAAGGACAGTCTGTACAAGCAGAGAGATTTGAGACGCTAGACCAAAGAGACGACGCGTTTCCTCAGTAAAAATAGAGCGGGCGCTTTTTTCAGCGCCCGCTTCCTAAAGACTACTTCTGAACAGTTTCTGATTGCGGAGTCGCCTCTGCGGCAGCTTCCACAACAGGTTGTTCTGCTGGAGCAGCTGGTGCTGCGGGGCGCTCTACAACGGGCTCAACTGCTTGAGGCGCTGCTGCAGGAGCTTCCACTTTCTGTGCAGGCTCTGCGGCTTTTTCCGCCGCTTGGTCTACGACCTGGGGAGCAGCTTTTGTTTGTTCATCTGAAAAACTTTCCTGTTTACTCGTGTCTTTGGTGTACCCTTGATCTTCTGTACACGCAGGAGAGTTGTCTTTATTATCAGTGGGTTGGGGGGACTGGCAAGAGGCGGCGATCAAAGAGAGGCAGCCAACAACTAGCCACGGAGAAATTTGTTTCATATTCCTTAACCTTAGGTTGCTTGTGCGTTTGCGCACAAAAGATAATTCTAATGTGTCACGTACCCTATTTTTGAGCAATGGAAAACCTGGTGGCACGCTTTTTGCATCTACTCTCTTTGCAACGATAGGAGATGATATGACAGAAAAGCAACTTTTGAGAAGAATCGCTAAGTTAGAGAGTATGAATGATCAACTCGCCGCTGAATTGCACTACCTAGACAAACTGGCACGGTCTCTGGGCTTTGCGGATGGCCTTAAGACTCTGAAGGCTGCAGCGCTAGAAATGCTCGAGGCCGATGAGAAAAAAGGGGCTAAAGACGACTCCAAATCAGTTGAGTAACTCGAGGAGATCCTCTTGCGTCCATGCCGTTTCATCGTCGAGGAGTTGCTGCGCAGCCTTTCTCTTTTGGGCTTTGATATTCAGCATCTTCTCTTCGATCGAGCCGGGAATGAGATACCTCTGCGCAATCACCGTGTTCTTCTGCCCAATCCGGTGGGCGCGATCAATGGCTTGATTCTCAACGGCTTCATTCCACCAGGGATCGAATAAAATCACATAGTCCGCTGCAACCAAGTTCAGCCCCACGCCCCCCGCTTTCAGACTGAGCAAGAAGAGCGTCTTCGTCGAATCTTCTTGAAACTGCTGCACTTGGCGAGCCCTCTCTTCTAGTTTCGTACTCCCGTCGAGATAGAGCGCATCGGGGAACTCTTTGCGAATCCTCTGCAACATCGTGGTGAACTGACTGTAGATGAGCACTTTCCTCCCCTGCCCGAGCACCTCTTGCACCGTTTCTACTAAATGGGCCATTTTTGCACTGGGAGCGGCCTCCCCTACTAAAGCGGGATCGCAGCAGATTTGTCTCAAGCGCAAAATCGCCTCGAGGATCTCCATCCGCTGGGGGGCTTCTCCGAGCTGAGAGCGGAACCGAGTCCGATACGAGTCGTAGAGGGCTTGTTGCTCCGGATCCATCTCAATCCAAGTGATTTGCTCCATTTTTTCGGGAAGGTCAAAGAGCACCTCTTCTTTGCGGCGGCGCAATAAAAAGGGGCGTATTTTTCGCTTCGCTTTTTCTAGGTCAGTGTCCGCCAATAAGTGGGGCAATAAGAAACGAAACTGGCTATAGAGCTCTTCGGCTCGGTTTTCGATCGGGGTGCCGGTGAGAGCGATCTTCATCTTCCCTTGAAGGCGGTAGGCCGCTTGAGCCACTTGAGTTCCAGCGGTTTTGATCGCATTGGACTCGTCCAAGACGATCACTTCAAAGGGGACCTTTGCCAGCAGCTCCGCATCGAGGCGCAAGATGGCATAAGAAGTTAATACCCAGCGTTGGCAGCCCAGTTTCCGATCGGGTCCGGTGTAGAGGTAGGCCGTTTCTCCTAAAAACCGCTCCATCTCGGCGCGCCAGTGG
>CAIVVG010000111.1 GCA_903909295.1 uncultured Chlamydiae bacterium | reverse complement strand
GTCCTTGCCGCATGCTGGCTCCCGTCCTCGAAGAGGTGGCCAAGGAAATGAAGGGGCAGGCGGCTGTCGTAAAGATCGATATCGATCAGGAGCAAGGGACTGCAACTCGGTTTCAAATCACCTCTGTTCCAACCATGATTCTTTTTAAAAACGGGAAGGAAGTGAGCCGTTTAGTCGGGCTGCGCAACCAAGCCGATATCAAAGAATTCATCCAGTCTGCGGTCTAATATGCTGGGGCGATGGATCTTTTTCTTGGTCCTTTTTGTCGTAGGCATTGGCCTGGCGCTCCACTTGAATGTGGAGGTGCCGTGGATCGGTCAGTGGTTCGGTAAATTGCCGGGGGATCTCATCATTCGCAAAGGGGGGATGGTTCTCTACGTCCCCTTAACCACTTCTGCGTTGTGCAGTCTTGTATTGTCTTTGGTGGCGTCACTTCTCTTCGGGCCTCCGAAGTGATTTTGTCGGAGAGCTTCATAGAGAGCAACGGCCGCGCTGCTGGCTAAGTTGAGACACCGCGACCCTTCTTGCATGGGGAGTCGGTAAAAATGTTCTTCCCACCTTTTCCATAAATGCTCTGGTAATCCTGTCGTCTCTGAGCCGAATATCAACGTGGCATTACTCGGATAAGTCGCCTCTGTGTACAGCTTCCGCGCGCGGCTGGAAAAAAAGAAGAAGGGGGCGCGGGAGGCTTCTAAATAGGCTTCGAGATCGTCGATCTGCTCTACAGTAACTCCTTCCCAATAATCGAGGCCGGCTCGCTTGAGGTGGCGGCTTTGGGTGCTAAAGCCGAGAGGGCGAACAAGAACAAGACTTGTTCCCGTGACAGAGCAGGTGCGCACAATGTTCCCCGTATTTTGGGGGATTTGGGGCTGGAAGAGGATGATTTTCAGCGGGTGACCTCAAGGCCTTCGAGCTGGGGCATGGGGCGTTCTTTCGCTGCGTCCGCTTTGATGAGCTCCACCTCGCAGATGCAGAGTCCTTCCTGGGGCTGTCCTAAATCGGGGTGGATGTAGAGGGTCCGTTTTTCCCCTTCACGCATCCCGACGACCCCCTTACTAAACCCAGGCAGCGTATCTTCTAGGGTCATCACCTCTTCGCCTTCACTCTCGCCGATCAGGTGACCGTTTAGGCCATGGACCTTGAAGCGGAGTAGGGGCTCACTGGATGGTTGCGCAGCGGGTCCGTTTCCTGTCCGATCGATTTTGTATTGGAGCTGATTATTTTCGAGGGAAATAACCCCTTCGACTTGTTTATTCTTGGCCAGAAATTCTTCAGCCTCTTTGGCTTTTTGTGTCTGTTGCTTGAGAAGGGCCTCTTCTTGGAGCACCCCTAAAGCCTGAACGCACTCTTCTTCATTGAGGGGAGGTTTTTTTCCTTGAGCTGCATCTTTGATCCCTTGGATCACGGCGTCGAGATCGACCCCTACGCCGATCGATTGGAGGTTTTTCCCAATGAGATGTCCCATCGCCTCAGAGACTTTTGCTACATCAGGCTCTTCTGCAAAGCAAGCGATGGTACTCAAAATACAAAGGCATTTAAACATAGAGATCCTTCAGGGTGAAGATGAGTTGATCGAAGGGCACCTCTTTTTGCTCTCTTGTGTGGAGATTTTTGAGCTGACCTTTTTGCTGGGAGAGCTCTTCGGTGCCGAGGATGACGGAGTAGGTGGCGCCGATTTTCGTCGCATTTTGGAGCGCCGTTTGCATTTTCTTGGCTTGGAGTTCGATGTCGCAGGGGATCTTTGCATGTCTGCAAGCGGTGGCGAGCAAAAAGCACTGTTCCCTGGCCTCATCTCCGAGCGGGACAAAGTAGACAAACGGGGTGACCGCTGGCGTCCAGGGGAGCCCTTGTGCCAGGAGCACATGAATCACTCGCTCCAACCCGGAGGCCCAACCCGCAGCGGGAAGATCGGGGCCTCCAAAGGTGGAGATGAGCCCGTCAAAACGGCCCCCTCCGCCAATGGTGTTTTGAGCGCCGAGCTGGCCCGCAACCACCTCAAAGACCGTCTTGTTGTAGTAGTCCAGTCCTCTGACAAGGCGGTCATCGACCACGTAAGGGATCCCGATTTTTTCGAGCAGCGCGCGAACTTGGGCAAAATGCTCTTTGGCCTCAGGAGTCAGATAGTCCAAAATGGAAGGAGACCCTTTCAGGAGCTGTTTGTCTTTGGGGTCTTTGGAGTCGAGGATGCGCAAAGGATTTTTCTCAAAACGGATCTGACTATCGGGGGAGAGCTCCGCAAACTGCGGGCGCAAAAAGTCCATCAGAGCGGTTCGAAAGCCCAAGCGGGAGGCCGGATCGCCCACCGTATTGATGTGTACTTTCAGATCTTTAATGCCCAGTCGCTGGTAAAAGGTGTAGAGGAGGTCGATCACCTCAGCATCTTGCTCGGGCCCCGCGACGCCAATGGCCTCGATCCCAAACTGGTGGTGTTGTCGGTACCGTCCTGATTG
Organism: uncultured Chlamydiae bacterium; assembly: GCA_903909295.1. GTDB lineage: Bacteria > Chlamydiota > Chlamydiia > Chlamydiales > SM23-39 > CAIVVG01. Next base: position 4,965 of record CAIVVG010000111.1, on the reverse strand, counting down.
AGGGCGCTCGTAGCGAAACATCGGTCCGATATAGAAAAACTTATGGGTCCCCCGTAGAGCGCCGAGTTTGTGCTCCAGAAAAGAGCGCATGACAGAGGAAGTCCCTTCTGGTCTCAGGCACATCGGCCGGTCCCCTTTGTCAGTGAAGGTAAACATCTCCTTGGTCACGATGTCGGAGGAATCCCCCACTCCGCGCTTGAAGAGCTCTTCCCTCTCGTAGATAGGGGTTCGCATCTCACCGTAGCCGTAATCGGTAGCGGTTTGACGGGCCACTGCTTCGACATACTGCCAAAGCGAAGAGAGGCGCCAAGTTTCGTCTGTGCCGTAGGGCAAGACGTCAAAAGTTCCTTTAGGGGCATTCAAGTCCATATAACTAGGAGACTATACCAAAAGGGGGAGCAGAGAGTCAATCTGGAGTGTCCAGTGGTGGAGGGTGCTGTTCATGGGATTGTGGGTGTGGTCGAGGTGTAGCTTCGATACCAGGTCCATGAAGGGGAATGGAAGCCACTTTTCTCCCAGATACTCAGTCAAGTAGTAGCCGAGGGTATGCTGTTGCCCCTCTGGATAGGATTGGATCTTTCCCAAAAAAGGGCTCAATGCCGGAGCATTTTGTTGATCGTCGAGCAGTTTGCGCCAGATTTCGGCCATCCGGTGGAGAAACAGGGTATCTTGGCTCTTGTTTTCCCTCTTGAGCGTCTCGAGCTCCCCCCTCAAGAGCAGCAAGTGAATACGGCTGCTGGAGGGAGTTTTTCTCTGGAGCGGGATCTCAAAAAGGTGAAACAACTTCCTCAAGAGAAACAAAATGTAGAGCAAAAGGCTGGGCTTTGGCTTGTTTGGGTCTTCGGGTTTTTCCCCAAAAGAGCCCCTCCGGTCCTGCTGGATTTCTTCGACACGGTACCGGTCATAAGGATCTCTCGGGCCGACAGGGGGGGTGTACGATTCCATATACCGCATCTTAAAAGAAATATCCATTTTTCATTTATCTTTTTTCCATTTTATAGGTATAAGGAGCTAATCGTTACCCACAAGTCTTGTTTATTCAGCCAGGTGAACAGGATAACGCTGCAAGGCGGCTAAGGATAAGGGCGCGAGACGCGCCTAAGGATATACAGGATGCAGGGAGGCCCTGCACCCCAAAAAGAGGATTCCAAAGGACGAAAGTCCTTTGGCCGACGGAGTCTGGGGGGCGTGGCTTCTCCCGCATCCTGTACATCCTTACGCGCGTCTCGCAGCGTTATCTGGTAACTTTGCTAAAACAACAAGACTTGTGGTTAACGATCAGGTATAAGGAGGTTAATGAAAGTCATTTATTCGAAACAACAAAACCTCATCCAAAAAATAAAATCCTGGCTTGTAAAATTGTCCATCCGATTTGGGGGCCAAGACGCATCTATTCAGAGGCTACTTGGAAGTGTCTATTTATTTGATAAATTGACGAATGAACAAAAAAGATTAGTCACAAAATCTATTCAGCCGATTTATTACGAAAGTGGCGAGACCATTTTTAAACAAAATTCTGATGGAGATAACTTTTATCTCATTAAAAGCGGGGTTGTCAGTATATATTTCGTTCCTCCAGAGGGGAATACTGAAATTGTGCTTGCCCGTCTTGAAGCTGGAGATTTTTTTGGAGAACAAGCCCTTTTAGGGAGTCTGCCAGAAAAAAGAAATGCCAGTGCAAAAACTCTTGCTAAAACAACTCTTTACGCCATCTCTCATTCCGTATACCAAAAAATTTTAAATTCCAATGTGGGAGATATATTAAAAAAGATCGGAGAACAGGAACTTTTAGAAAACCTAGCGGCATTTGGCCCGATTCAATCCAGCGTGCTAAAAAATGACCTAGGAGAGGTGCTCAATTATTCAGACGGGCAAGTTATTTTTAAAGCTCGAGAGGCTGCTGATCGATCCTATTTTATCCTCTCAGGAGAGGTGGTGATCGAGTTCCTGGCACAAGATGCTTCGGCGCATAGGACAGAGCTGGGCGCGGGAGAATTATTTGGAGAGTTGGGAGTTTTGGAGCAAATCCCGCGTACAGGCATAGCGATTGCAAAGGGAAATCTCCGATTGCTCTCCTTTAAGGGAGATGCATTTCGCAAGCTTTGTAAAGAATCTCCTGAGTTACAGCAATTGGTTCGTGAGCTGAAAAATCTTTACCCCATTTTAAATCAAGGCAGCGTTAAACTGTACCACAGTAAATTTCTTAATTTAAAATCCATTAATGCTCGTTATCATTTGGAAGAAGGGCGCCTTGTTACAACATCAAAAGTGATTGGGATGCCCATTTTCGCCATGTCGCATAGTGAACTGGATGCTGCAGAAACTGTACATTTTTCTCGTGGTGCGGATATTCGACGAAGATTGATGATTCTCCATCACAAACTCCTTGGAGTTTCCTGTTTTGGCGAGTGGGATGAGTTGGGTGAAGTTTGTGGCTTGATTTTGCAACAAGATAAGATCAGTGACGAGCAGATTGAGTTCTTCAAAAAAACAGGAAAGTTAAATCTCGCAAAATGCAAGATCCTTCCTTCGGAACAAAGAAATGAAACCGTCTGTTTCTGTATGAAGGTATCTAAAGGAACCATCTATGATGCGATGTCTCAAGGTGTGAATAATCTAGGTGACGTGATCAAGAAAACCGGGGCCGGAAGTGTATGCGGTACTTGTCAGCCTAGAATCGTCGAGCTTTTAGGCATGCAAGCGTGGACTGCCGTTCGGTTCATTGAAAAAATACCCCTCACTTCAAATATCTGTTCTTTTAGGTTCCTCCTATACCCAAATAACTTGAAGAGTGGGGAATTTGGCAAGGAGGGTCCCCAGACAAAAACCGACTCTTCAAGTTATTTGGGTATAACAGATTCTGCTCCGTATAGCTATCAGCCCGGGCAGCATATTGTTATTCAAGCGATGATCAGTGGTCAGTTCGTGAGCAGGAGCTATACGCTAACTTCAGTACCGGATCGAGATCGTTTTATCGAAATCACTGTGAAAAGGGAGCCGCAGGGAGCTTTTTCCAATTGGCTGTTTGATCAGGCAAACGACAGTTCGCTGATTCGCATTTCCCAGCCACGAGGAGATTTTATTTTAACACCCGAGCCAGATGTTCCAATTGTTTGTTTTGTGGGAGGGATTGGAGTGACTCCTGCTCTGGCATTTGCAAGATATTTGGTAGCCCATTTTAAGGAATCTCGTTTGCATATTGATTATTCTTGTAAAACGGATAAGGATTTCATTCTCATGGAAGAATGGAAATCCATGACAGCAGCGCAGAAAAATATTACCATTCAACTGAGAGCCACGGCGGACCATCATCGACTGAGTGAGGATGCTATAGACCAGGCCTGCAGAGAGTTGGCAGGGTGTAAATTTTATGTCTGTGGTCCCAAGGACTTTGAGCAATTTGTTGTTAAGTATTTAAAAATGTGTCAGATACCTACAGACAGGATCAAGGTAGAAGAATTTATACATGCGGGAAGTCCGGTCAGCAGAACAATTGAGATTTAGAGGTGATAATATGGGAAATGGTAAATATGGTTTTTTGATTCCGTGTCTACTTCCGATTTCAGTGATAATGTCATTTGTAACCAATCGTCCTGCATTATTTATGTGTGTTATTTTATTGGTTATATCTGTTTCTATTGTTCTGGATTTTTTTGTTCCTCGCGATAAACTGTATTCTTATGATGAAGTTATTGCCACTCCTGAAAATGATGGGAGGCTCTCTTCCTGGGTGGATCAGCTCTTGCCCGGAAGTTTTCTACTATTGCACCTCGTGACCTTGGCTCTAGGAGTGTATATTGCGAGTGATCAACGCCGTTTAGGTCCTTGGGTTTTTTATCTCTTTCCGATTGGATTCGCAGGTTCCATAGCACTTACGATATGTCATGAATATTTCCATAAAGAGAGTTCAGTTGAAAAAAATATTGCTAGATTTTTTGGCAGCCTAGAGTTTTGGAGTGTACATGAATATGAACACCTATTTTATCACCATCATCCCGATATTTCTTGTACGCCGGATGATTCCTCTCATGCGAGAATCAATCAATCCATTTATTCGTATGTTTATCATGCAATTATTCACAACTATCGGTATGCGTGGGAAAAGCAAAAAGAGCTTTGTAGGCTGTCGGGAATTCCATTTTTCCATATTTCAAAAAATCCTCTGTTAAAATGGCTGTCTGTATCAGTGATCATGACTGCATTGATTGATGGTTTTTTTGGATACAAGAGTGCTCTGTTTTTTTTGGCGCAAGCCGCCCTATCCACATTGATGTTTGTGGCATCTACTTATAATCAGCATTACGGACTCACTCGCCGTTTAAAGGCAGATGGGACGTACGAAGAATTCACGTTCATGAATGTTTGGGCATTCAACCATTTTATCTCTAGTAAGCAGTCCTTCAACGCAACGCACCATGCACATCACCACCTCTTTCAGTTATGTCGTTATCCTCACCTGAAAGTGCTGTCCAAAGGGCCTCTTTATCCCTTTGGATTGTCGGCGACGTTTCTCCTCTCTCTTATTCCTAGTCTTTGGTATAGGGTAGTGAATCCACGGATAAAAGAGATCTATCGATTGCGGGACGAGTATGAAAATAAAGGACAATTATAATGGCAGATAAAATAGCTGTGATAGGCGCAGGTTGGTGTGGAATAGGAGTTTTACGGACTTTATTAGAAAAGGGACACCCAGTCGATTTATATGAGAAGAATGACGATGTTGGGGGGACGTGGCATCCGAGTAATTGTTACGCGGACTTACGGCTGCATGACTTGGCGAGACAGGTAGCTTATTTTGATTATCCTTTACCTGATGGCATTGATATTACTGAGCGCATCCCTTCTGAGGTGATTTTTATTTACATAAAGAATTATTGCAAGGCAAAGAAATTGTATGAACATATGATTTTTAATTCTCGTGTATTAAAAATAAACTACGATTCGAAGCGCAACAAAAGCAAAATT
>CAIVVG010000110.1 GCA_903909295.1 uncultured Chlamydiae bacterium | reverse complement strand
AGTCGCTTTGAGTTTGCGAGCGTCAAACGTTTCTCCGGGAACTAAGAGGGACTCGCGCAAAATAACGCTCGATTGGGTCGAGCAGTTGCCGAAGACGTGGATGATCCCCACTTTGTACTCTTGTCCCTCTTCAATCGTGAAGTGGACGTCAAAAATAGGATCGTTCTCCGCGAGGGGAGTCTCATACTGTACGCTGGCGTCGATGTACCCTTTTTGGCCGTACATGTCTTTGATCGCCTGAGCGGTATCGCGGATTTTTTCAGGGGAGTAGACGCCTCCTGCTGCAACGGTCGATTTCTTTTCCAGCTCTTCTTCTGAAAAGAGGGTGTTGCCTTGGAAGTCTACTTTCCCGAAATGATAAAGTTGTCCGCGGTGGGCGACGATTTCGACCAAGATTTTGCCGCTTTCGGGGTCGTCAGAGAGGTTGACATCGACCTTTGCATCGGCATATCCCTTGTTCTGGAGATAGGTGAGGATCGTCATCCGATCTTGTTCAACTGCTTCGTCGCGGAAAATGCCCGTCCCAGTGAGCCAGCTAGTCAGGAAGTGGTATTTTTTCAAATAGATCTGATCGCTCAGTTCGCTCTGTTCCGGTTTGGTAAAGCCGACGAAATCGATCTCTTTGATGTAGCCGGGGCGCCCTTCATTGACTTCGATCAGAATGTCTACTTGAGTGGTTCCCTCAATCGGTTGAACGGTATAGGAGAGTTGGGATTCGAAGTATCCCTTCTTGAAGTAGAACTCTTTGACTTTGTTAAACGCTTTGTTGAAATCGGCTCGGTTGAAGAGGGTATTGGGTTGGATGTCGAGCTCTTCGCGCAAAGTGGAGTTGCTAAATTGGGTGTTTCCCTCCCAATCGATCGCGTGGATGATTGGCTTGGGAGAGACGCGGATCACGATCACGACCTGGCCATTTTTCAACTGAACAGAGGGCTCGACGCGCTCATATTCTTCAGACAGACTCTTGAGATCCTTATCGAAGATGACCTGCGAAAAGGGGTCTCCCTCTTGTGTCGCGAGTTTTGCTAAGGCGGGTTTCGAATCAAAGTAGCCATCGGGGGAGTCGATGACGATTTCGATGTGGGAAACCGGTTTGTTATCGTACAGTTCATCGCAGTGAAGCGGAGCCACTGCGCTGGCAAGCAGAATAGAAAGGAGGGCATACGAACGAAGCATGCGCTCGATTATAAGAAGTTGTTGCAATTAGTGCAAGTTTTGACGGCCGACGAGAGCGCGCGCAAGCGTCCCGCCGTCGATGTATTCGAGACTGCTGCCGACGGGAAGTCCGAACGCGAGTCTGGAAATAGAAAGGCCGGGCCGAGCGAGTTGATTCTTTAAGAAGAGTGCCGTTGTGTCTCCTTCTAACGTGGAGTCGAAGGCGATGATGAGTTCTTTCACATTGTCTAGGCGGGCAATGATCCGATCGACGCGGAGCGCTTCGGAGTGGCGCCCATCTAAAGGAGAGAGCAAATGTTCTACGACGTGATAGAGGCCGCGAAACGTCCTCGTCTCTTCGATGGCGTACGCGTCGCGCGGGGATGCGATGAGGCAAAGAGAGTGGGGGTCCCGCAACGTATGGTTGCAAAAGGGGCAGGCCCCTTCTTGGGTGAGGCAGCCGCAGGTGGTGCAGGGAGGGATTTTGGCTCGGATTTCACCGAGGAGGGTGCCTAGTTGGGCGAGCTGACTTTGGGACCAGCCTAATAGCTCGAAGGCGAAGCGCTCGGCTGTCTTAGCTCCGACGCCGGGGAGTTTTTTGAGGTGGGCGATGAGGGAGGTGAGGTCGTCGGGGTACTTCATACTCTCCCAACGTACCAAAATTTTTTCCCAAAAACAAGCCTAAAAATATATTGAAGCTCTTTCCAATTAAGGGCAAATTCGGTAAACTTGCCCCACAATGATCAAGAAAGCCAAAATTACGGGTACTGGGTCCTATCTCCCTGAGCGGGTTCTGACGAACCAAGACCTCGAGAAAATGGTTGATACAACCGATGAGTGGATCGTTTCTCGGACGGGAATGAAGGAGCGGCGCATTGCTCGGCCCGATGAGTTTTCCTCTCATATGGGGGCTGCGGCAGCTCTCAAGGCGCTCGCCGCCGCTCACTTGGACGCCAGCCAGGTAGACTTTATTTTAGTGGCGACCCTCACGCCCGATTGCCCGATCCCGAGCACGGCTTGCTTGATTCAAAAAATGATTGGAGCTCCTCAAGCGGGGGCGGTCGATATTTCGGCGGCTTGCACGGGGGGGCTCTATGCTCTGTCGCTGGCTCGAGCTCTGATTTTGTCGGGCACCTATAAGAACGTCCTGGTCATTTGCTCCGAGAAGCTCTCCAGCTTCACCGACTATACAGATCGTTCCACTTGCGTCCTTTTCGGCGATGGGGCGAGCGCTTATGTCGTCTCTTCCGAGGGGCGAGGCCTTGCGATTGAACAGATCCAGCTGGGCGCCGATGGAGAGCAAGCCGAGCTATTGGTGATTCCAGGAGGGGGCTGTCGGCAGCCCACTTCGGCTGTCACTATTGAGAATAGACTCCACTTCATTAAAATGTCGGGCAATGAGGTGTTTAAACACGCGGTCCGAAGAATGGAAGCGGCCTGCAAGGAGTGTCTCGATGCCGCGGATTGCAAAGAGGAGGAGATCAGTTGGCTCATTCCCCATCAGGCCAATGTGCGGATCATCGATGCGATTGCAAAGAGGTTCCCTCACCTTCCCGGAGATCGGATTTACAAAACAGTTCATAAATATGGCAACACTTCGGCGTCCTCTTGCGGGATCGCCCTCGACGAACTCTTAAAAACACATACCGTCCATCCCGGCGAGAAGATCCTTTTAACCGCTTTCGGTTCGGGTCTGACTTGGGGAGCTGCGCTACTGAGGGCTGAATGAAAAGAGTCGCATTTCTATTCCCTGGACAGGGGGCCCAATATGTGGGGATGGGCAAAGAATTTTCCCAAGCATTTCCGATCGTCCGGCAAGTTTTCGAGGAGGCAGACGACCTCCTTAAAGAGCCGCTCTCGAAAATCATCTTTGAGGGACCGGAAAATCTTCTGACTCAGACTAAACACAGCCAACTCGCTATTTTCGTCACAAGCCTCGCGCTTCTTCGCACTGTACCTCTTACTCCAAAAATCTGCTCGGGCTTAAGTCTCGGTGAGTATTCTGCCTTGGTCGCCTCGGGGAGGCTCTCTTTTCAAGATGGGCTCCTCCTCGTGCGCGAGAGGGCTCTTTTAATGAATGCGGCTTGCGAAAAAACTTCGGGTGGCATGGCTGCCGTTTTAGGGCTAGATGCAGAGGGGGTTTTTGAGGCGGTGCGCGGACTCGAGGGAGTTTGGGTGGCCAACTACAATGCTCCAGGACAAACCGTTATCTCTGGGACCAAAGAGGGGATTGAGCGGGCGACGGCGCCTCTCAAAGAGAGGGGAGCAAAAAGGGTCATCCCGCTCACCGTCCACGGCGCATTTCATAGCGGCCTCATGCAGTCGGCTCGCGATGGGCTGGCTCCGATCATTGCTAAGACTCCTTTTAAAGAGAGCCGCATAGAGCTCGTCATGAACGTTCCGGGCGCCTTTGTCAAAGAGACGGCGGAGATCAAACGGTATCTGACAGCTCAAGTGACCGAATCGGTTCGTTGGGAGCAAGGGATTTTAGCGATGGAAGGAAAAGTGGACTTCTTCTTTGAAATCGGCTGCGGGAAGACGCTCTCTGGCCTCAACCGAAAAATCGGCGTTTCTGCGCCCACTCGATCCATCGAAGTTCCTACAGATCTCGACACTGCCATGCAGGAGTTATCCATATGCAATTGCTAAAAGGGAAAACCGCTTTGATCACCGGCGGCACAGCTGGGATTGGCAAAGCGATCGCAGTCCTCTTTGCGCGTCACGGCGCTGATATAGCGATCTTCGGGACCAATCCCGAAAGAGCTGCAGCCGCCCTCCAAGAGATCGATGCAGCCAAACACTCACCCGATCAGAAGAGTGCCTCTTTCCTGCTCAACATCTCCAAAACGGATGAAGTAAATCAAGCGATAGAAACCCTCCTTGCCCAGTGGGGCAAGGTAGATATTTTGGTCAACAATGCGGGGATCACTCGGGACAACCTTCTCATGCGGATGAGCGAAGAGGACTGGGATCTCGTACTGGATACGAACCTCAAGTCGGTCTACAACACGTGCCGCGCCCTGGCCCGTTCGATGATGAAAGCTCGCTCGGGAGTGATCATCAATATCTCTTCCGTGATTGGGCTGACGGGGAACGCAGGGCAGATCAACTACGCAGCGTCCAAAGCGGGGATGATCGGCCTGACAAAATCTTTAGCAAAAGAGCTTGTGAGCCGCAATATTCGGGCGAACTGTATCGCGCCGGGATACATTGAGACTTCCATGACGGGAGTTCTTCCAGAAGCGACTAAAGCGGCCGTTTTAGAAAAAATACCTATGGGGCGCATTGGGCAACCAAATGAAATTGCCCAAGTGGCCCTCTTTTTAGCCAGCGATCTTGCGAGTTATGTGACCGGACAGGTCCTCGCGGTCGATGGCGGAATGGTGATTTAAACAAAAAAGGAAATTTATGAAAGTACAACAAGAAGTGATTGATATTATCGTAGAGCAACTCGGAGTTGAGGCTGCTGATGTAACTTTGGGAAAATCGTTCATTGAGGACCTCAATGCAGACTCGCTGGACTTGACTGAGCTCATCATGACCTTTGAAGAGCGCTTTGGATTTGAGATTTCAGAAGAAGATGCCGAGAAACTCAAGACTGTGGGCGATGTGGTGAGCTACATCGAGAAGCGCAAGAGCGGCAAGTAGAGCAGAGGGGGAGAAAAAATTTACCGCAGAGGCCTACCTCTGCGGTAAATTTTCTCCGCTAATGGCGGCAGGGCTGCCTGTGGGCATATGACTGCAGCAGCGACACCGCCACCGATGGGCACTCGGAGATCGTCGACAACAGATGGCTGCGAGATAAGCTCAGCAAAATGCCATCCGTCTTGCATACGGCTGAGTAGGCCCTCGGGTTTTCATTGAAAATGGCTTCGTCCCCGAAATAGTCAGGAGCCGCGAGCTCGGTGAGGAGTTTCATTCGCTCATCGAACAGTTGAACGCTTCCCGCCCCGATCAGATAGATCCGATTGGCCACTTGGCCTACGACAAAAATTTTCTCTCCCGCATCGTACTCATCTTCGTGGAGTTTCTCGGCAATCGCGAGGAGACTTTCTAATTCCAGTTCATTGAACAGGCGCAGTTTTTTCAAAAAGAGGGCTTTTTCAATTAAGCTTTTCATCGAGTAACTCGTGGGCAAATTGGTGAAAGGGGTTATTGGACTCTTTCATCTGCTCGCGCAGCTGCTCTTTCCAGTTGGGCATCTGGAGCTTAGCTTTGAGCTGCGCGGCGACGACTTTGTCGAACAGGGAAGGGGAGCGCTCGAGTTTTGCGAGCAGCTCGGAGAGGGTCAATTTCGGGTAGTCCCCCTGCCAGGCGAGACAGGCGCTCATCTTCTCTTCGAGGGGGAGGTCATCTACGAGGGGGGCGATGAGGCGAAAAATTCGGGGCTGGCAGGTTCTCTCCAAGCTTTCGATGGCGTGGGCCTGTACTTTGGCATTGCGGCTGTGGAGGGCTCTGACGAGGAGGTCGGCCTCTTCTAGTGAGCCCGCCGCGCCGAGGAGGTGGATGATGAAATCGATCACCGATTGGTAGCCTGTGAGGAGCGCTGTTTGGAGCATCTCGAGGTCGTAGAGGGGGTACTGCGATTGGATCGTATGGCCAAAGTAGAAGTAAAAATAGGCTCTTTCAATTTCAATATCGAGAATGTCGATCAGGGTTTTTTGCAGCTCGGGTAGGGCGAGCTGCCCGAGAACTTTACTCGCTAAGATACGGGCTTTTTCGGGCAGGGCGATATCGCGCGTCGATGCGAGGAGGATGGGGATCACATCGTCTCCCATCTCGAGAATCACTTTTTCTGTCTTGCGCCGTTCATTCGGGCGGAAGTGGGTGCACGTCACAAGGAGATCGCGGACTGTGGCAAGATCGCCGATTTTGCGCAGTGCGCCGAGCAAAAACAGCCGAAAGGCGTTGTCCTTGACCTGCGAGAGCTCCTCGATCAGTCTAGGTGCCAGATCGCTGGAGCGGGCCAGTTTGGCCAGAGCGCGGGCTGCGGCCCTTTTGACGAAGAGGGAGCCGTGAGCTAAAAAGGGGACGACCTGCTGAGCATCTTCGAGGAGATCGAGCCCCATGCCGATCTCGTCGATATGGCTCGATTGGAGCATTTGTTCGATTTTTGCCTTGCTCTTGAGCGTCATGGCGGCGGCCCCTCGCATGAGGAGGTCGGTCTTTTCGAGGTCTTGTTCGCACCCTTCTGATTGGTGCTGTCCTCTTTTAGCGAGGTAAAAGTGGGCCCACTTGCTCAGTTCGAGCGACTCTCCTGGATAGGCCCAAGAGGCGATGAGCGGGATCAGTTGGCTGTCTAGGCCAAAAGGGCTCGTGTCGAGAAGGCGCAATAGCTGGATTTTGGCAGCAGCCCCCAACCGGCTGATAGCGGGGATGATTTGGGCGCTGTTTTCGCCGAGCTCCAAGAGAGCCTCGATGGCGAGCAATCGGGCCTCATCGGAAGGGGACTGGAGCGCTTCAAGAAGCCCTTTTCTCTCTTTTTTAGATCCAGATAACCACCCCCTGACGGTTTGGTCAAAGTGGAGGGCATTTTCTTTGAGGGTGATGAAGATCGCATGGGCATAGGTGGAGCGCACTCCGAAGGCGAGGAGAAGGGCTCCGATAGCCAGCCCCAACCCGAGCCAGTGGCTCCCTTGTTGGATCGCAAAGAGGAGACACGCGCTGAGGAGCATGCCGGTCGGTTCAAAGAAGGAGTCATTGAGGATCCGGACCCTCGACTTGAGCTGGGCCGGGACCGCGTTGGAAAGGAGGTTGAAGCAGTTATCCTCGATGGTGAACAGAACCCCATCGACGGCAACCAGCCCCAAAACGGCGAGCGCAATCGCGTCATGAGAGACCCAAGCGGTATAGACCCCTAGAAAGAAGAGGGGGGTAATGAGCAAGACCTTGGCAATCCCCATCCGCCGGACAAAGCGGCCATAGAAAAAGACCCCAAAAAGGATATTGCCAAAGGAGATGAGCGCTCGACATTTCCCTAAAAACTCAGCGATCTCCCCCTCGGCATGGAAGGTTTTTCCAAAAGAGTCCATGTAGTTGAATTCGGTCACGGTGATGAGGAGCTGCAAAATCAGGCTCAAGGAAAGGAGGAGAAGGGCAAAGCGGGACTGGAAAACAAGGCGGATCATCGAGAAAAAAGAGTTGCGGCTCCCTGAAAAGACCCCCTCCACCGTATCGTCGTGGACCGGCTTTGCCTTAAGACCGATCCCCCGCGCCTCTAAAAGGGCCCCAAAAAGGGAGGTGGCGGCAGCCAAGAGGAGCCCTGCAAATCCGATCCGATCCAAGAAGAGATTGATGGCAGTTCCCGCTAGGATGGTCCCGGTAAAGTAGGCGGCGCTATAGAGGGAGTAGACCCGTTTGGCGTCTTGAAGGTCGTGGTATTGATCGATGAAGGTCCAGGAGCAGGCGATGAGGACGGTGTAGGTGATGCGAGCGGCAATTTTAAGGGCGTACCAAAAGGCGGGCGGCGGGTCCCCCGTCAGGAAGATCGAGGCGATGCAACAGACACAGACCCCAATTCCCATGGCTGATGTAAGGATCCGGTAGGGGCTCACTACTCGCAGGCTGTAGAGAACGAGGGTCGAAATACCGATCATCCCCAGGGCTGCCCAAAGGTAGACATAGGGGAGGTGGGGGGCTCCGACCCTCTCGAGAAAGAGGCCGTCTGAGAGGGTATCGAGGCAGGAACTGCCGAACGCCCAGAAGAGCGCGAGGCGCGCAAACCGAGATGCGTGGGTCGCCTCGCCAGAGTAAATTCCGAGTACTCTTCTAACCAGTTTCATCATACGCAAAGAGGATACGCCACCGCTTGATTTTTCTATAGAGGAAAATTATTTTTTTATGTAGGCTCTTTTTTATGAAAGTATCCGATTGCAAATTGGGCTTCGTCGGCTTCGGCCACATGGCTCAGGTGATTTATCAAGCTATTGAGCACGCCAAGCTCATTCCCCGCTCCCAGATCTCTTTTATCCAAAGAGACCCGGGAAAAATGAAACAGAACGAACAGAAATACGGCCTGACCTCAACCTCTCTAGAGAGACTCGTAGAGACGAGCGATCTCATCATTTTGGGAGTCCGTCCTCAGCAGGCACACCTGGTATTGGAAAAACTCCCCCCCGGCAAGCCTCTTATCTCACTCCTCGCCGGGGTGAAAATCGCCTATTTTCAAGAACACTTAGGTTCAGAGACCCCCATTTTAAGGGTGATGCCCAATATTGCTTCCGCGGTGGGAGAGGGGATGTCCGTCTTCACCTACAGCCCCCAGTTTCCCGAAGAGATCAAAAGTGCGGCCCACCTGATTTTTGGCTGTATGGGGCAAGTGATGGAAGTCTCCGAACCCCTCGCCGATATCGCCTGTGGCATCGCAGGGAGCGGCCCCGGCTTTGTCTTCCGCCTGATCGAGGCAATGGCCCGCACGGGTGAAAAGGAGGGGCTCTCCTACGAGACCGCCCTCAAGATGGCGGCCCAAGTGTTTGTGGGAGCGGGCAGACTCGTCGCGAAGGGCTCTTTGCCCGAGACACTGATCCAGCAGATCGGCGTTCCGAATGGGGTCACTGTGGCAGGGTTTGAGAGCATGAGACAGACCCGAGTGGACGAGCACTTCCAAGAAGCGATCCTTGCTGCGGCGAAGAGATCTAAGGCATTGTCCCAAGAGATCAAATGAAACTCTTCCCCCCTCTTGCTCCCCCTGGCCCTTTTTGCGGACAGGGTGAGCATTGTCGCCAATTTTGACCTCGCTGAGATGCCCCTGCAAAGAACCCAAGTGCTCCAAGCTGGTTTCGATATCGAAGTCCGCTACCCAGTTCCCAACCCAAAAGACCCTTCCCTCAAGCGGGCCATCGTGATGAATAATTGCCTCGACCTACCCGACCTGATCCACATCCCCAAAGATAAATTGGTCCACTTTTTCTGGGAGCCCTATAAGCTCGATCCCGCCTATTACCAGTGGTTTTCTCGCGTTTATACCTGGGATGACTCGCTTGTCGACGGAGTCAAGTTTTTCAAACTCTACTATCCCCATCTCAAGCCGATGCGGAGCCACTTGCCTCCCTTCGAGTCGAAGAAATTTTGCACCCTCGTCGCCTCCAATTGGACACCCGCCCGCCTACAAATGGTCGAGTTTTTTAGCGCTAAACCAGAAGGGGAGTTTGAGTTTTACGGAAAAACGCCGGACTTCCTTGCCACCTCCAAGATGTACAAGGGAACGATTCCCGGAACCCACTCAGGACCCCAGAAATACAATGTCTTGAAAGACTACAAATTTTGCATTTGCTTTGAGAATACGCCTCTTTATCGGGGCTACATCACGGAGAAAATTTTTGGTTGCTTTGCAGCAGGCTGCGTGCCCGTTTATTGGGGAGCGACCAACGTGGAGCAGTACATCCCCAAAGAGTGCTACATCGACTACCGAGATTTTAAAACCAAAGAAGAGCTCTACCGCTTTATGAAAGTGATGACGAAAGAGCAGTACGAGGGGTACCTTGCGTCTATCAGAAAGTTCATTCAAAGTGAGCAGGCCCAGGTTTTTTCACCAGCCCATTTCGATGAGACGTTTTACCGAGCAGTTGTTTGTGATTAGAGGGAGAGTTTACCACACTTCTTCCTAAAAATCACCGAGCGGATATTGATGAAATGCTCTCGGTCCCATTCACACTCCTGCATTAAATAATCGACCGTAGGAGCGCTCAAGAGCTTATCCCCATTCGTGAGCCAGATTGTCCCCCCTGATTTTACTTTCGGTAAATAGGCCTTGGCCTCTTGAAGGTCTCCTCGCAGGTAGAGAAAATCAATAGACCCATCCTTGAATGCAGCGCTTGCCTCGAGAGGTTTCTTTCGTACAATTTGGCAATAAGGCTCTAAATCAGCAGATAAAATCAAATGGAGGAACTGCTGGTAGGTCCGTTCCAGTTGGGGTTGTTTTTTATCCCACTCGTCCACTGCATGCAGGGTCCCTTGTCCTACGAATTTGAGCGCTTGCGCCAGCGGATAGGTCGCCACTCCGTTGAAAGCGCCCACCTCTAAACACACTTCTGGCCGCATTTGGTACACATATTCCATCAATAAAGTGGCCTCATTCGGGTCTGGGTGTCCTTGGAGCTCTTTCTCTTTGTGCGCAATCCAAGATGAGGCTAGGGGAGCTTTCGTATCGGAGCTGCTCTCTTGGAAAGTGACGAGAGGATAACGGAGCGTGTAAAGGCGAATATCGGGGGTGAGGGCCAGCTCATGGTCATACGGGACAAAGAGATGCCTCTTTTTTTCCGCCTCGAGAATTTTTTTCATCCCCGACCGACGGATAATCATCGAGTGGGTTCTCATGCGACTTCCAATTTGGAGAAAATCCGCGCTGAGGATTTTTCTTCTTCGGAGTTTATTTTGGTCCAGAGGCAGATCGGGTCGCCAAAAAAACCACAGGTCCCCCTTTAAGTCGCTCTGAAAATCGTTTTCTGCGGGGTAATAAATCTGATCGGGGTCTGTATCGATATCGGTATAAAGGACATCCCACCCACTGGCGAGGGTGTCCAATTTTTCAACCAGCAAGGAGAGCTGATTGGGGTCTGAGAGCACCTGGATATCATCTTCCATGATCCAGATCGTCTCATAGCCCGCATCGTAAGCATCCTGGAGTACAGACAAGTGGCTCAGCGAACACCCAATGGCTCCCTGCGACATCCAGCAAGCAAAGAAAACCTGACCGATCTGGTCTTTTTTAAGAAAATCGTCCACTAAACCAACCAGATCAGGCCGTTTTGCCCAAGAGCCTCCCGTCATGCCCTGTTCAAATCGGACGCCGAGCTCATTCAACGTTTTTAGGGGCAGCTCCCATCCGTTGATCGCCGGAAAGCGGCAAGGGACAATTCCGTAGGGCTGCAACTCTCTGAGTGAGCGCTGCCATTTGTCTGGCCGCGCATCGAGGTTGATGAGATAAATCGCGTCGATCTGAGGGACTTGATGGAGTAGGGGACGCTCGGGCACTTTCCGAAAATGGGCGTCGATCCCCGCAAAGAGGGAAACACTACAGAAGAGGCTGATCGCAAGCCACCGTTTCATGACAACCAGTATAGGTCAAAAAAATTTTGTGGACAGGAAAATTTTTATTCTTTATAACCTCCCAACAAAAAATTTAAGGAGAGTCTATGTCAGTAACTCGGTATACCCCGATTGGAATTGGAATGGAAGATCTACCCGAACCGCTTCCTCGCGGTTGTTGGGAACGGGTAGGGAAAAGGCTTGTTCAATTGTTCACGGGTGTCGGGATGACGGCAGTAGCCGCTGCGGCAGCCGTCCTCAATCGAGATCCCACTCCGGCAGAAAGGGTCTCTACCTACGTCGCTGGGGGGATAGGGCTTCAGCTCACCTTGGATTCGGCATTGGCCATAGGCACAGCGATCGCTGCTCGAGATCCGCGTAAACCGATCGACTTCGATTCACTTCCCGCCAAGAAGGCCTGTTACACCGCTCACAAAGTTCTTGCGAATATCACAACACAACCGGCTCTCTTTGCTGTCTCTCAAATGTACTACGACGTTCACTTAGATCATACGCAAGAGGAGACGGTCAATACGATTCTTGGGCTGGGAGGCGCTTGGCTCGCCCGTCAGATGACCCGTATTGGCTCGGTCGATATAGAGAGCAGCGTTCCCACCCCGTTCGAGGAACAGAAGACGTTTAAAGAGGCCTTTCTCCCCTCCGAATACAGACAGGCAGCAGGGGCTATGGCTGCTCTCGGGTGTGGTGCGATCAGGGTCTTGTCTTCCGATCCGGTAGCTGCATTTTGCGCTGGGTTCTTTGGCCCTTTTTTTGTGGCCGAAATTATAGGAGAAAGGAACGCCGCGTGGGTTCATGGAAAAGTGAGGGTCCTGGAGAGGGGAGGGGAGTTACTGGGGACGAAGTGGAGGCATGTTCGATCGGCCGTCGATACGGCGGGGGGGGCTCGTCCCTCTGTGCCTACTGATCCCTCTCTCTGAACCTTGGACCTTCGTAGCAGGAGGCGCTGTAGGGCTTTTGACCGGTATGGGAAGCGAGGGTTTTAGAGAGCGGCTTTGCTCTGTTCCACGAAAAGATCTCTCTGAATTGAAGGATCATCCGTATCTTCCAGTCGACCACTTGGCCTATAAGAGCTACAGAGTGGCTTGGGGGGCTCTTGCAGAATTGGCCTTTCCCGCCTTTGTCGTCTACCAAGCAGGATGGGCGCTGCAAGATGAGAACCAGAAAAGGGCTTTAGGGATTGCCTATGGAAGTTGCGCTCTCGCCTCTGCAGCGGCTTATTGGGCGTTCCGTTCGAGTGCCGCAGAAGAAAACAGCCGATTGCGCGACTGGGCGTTCACCACCCTCTTGCTCAACCCCCGTTTGCCTGTATTGGCCTTTTTTGTCGGCACTAGCACCATCAACATCAGAAGCTCCGATTTGGCGGCTAACAACGACCTCTCTTACCAGATTGCGGCTGATGTAGCCTGGGCGGGATACGGATGGGACATGGGAACCCGACTTGTGAAGGACCTACAAAACTGGGAAGGGGATCCCCGTGACATCCAAACTCTGTTTGCTGCGAATGTCCTTATCACTGCAAAAAATGTGCTCCAAAAGGGGACTTAAAATATGGCTTTAGCAACGGAAGTGTCCCAATTGGCCCAACTGGCTGATCGAACTGTTTATGCGATGATGCGAGACACAAAAGCCAATCCCACAGAAGCGCTCAGAGTGGATGTGTTTGCTGCATGGCCCGTCATTTTTGGGGATCGTTATGTGAAATACACTGCAAGCCAATTGAGCAGAGAAGATCAAGCCGTGGTACTCAAGGCTCAATATGCTTATAGAGAACTCCGGGATCGAGAAGGAATCCCTTATCACTCCGCTTCTTTTGAAAAGACCAAGGAGCTCACCTACTGTTTTTCTTCGGCCAGAAACAAAAAAAAACTGGTCCACTTTTTCCGAGCAAGGGCCTGGGACTCGCTGCCCTTTTTGCTCTTTCAAACACGCAGTCCGGATAAAGAAATGCAGAAGATAATCAAGCGCATTCGGATGGAGAGGTCCTTGGCGCTGGGCGTGTTGAATAAACTCTTCCAAGGGGGGGACGAAGAACCGACGGGCGATGAAAAGTTGAGAGTGTGGAAGTTGCTTTGCACGGGGGGAGCCTTGATCGACGCCCATGGAAAATCAGTCTACTTTTTAGATCTTCTACCCAGATGGGGAGGACAGGAGGCAGTGGATAAAATCCGGGAGAAGTTGGGGATTGTCCGCTGGTTCCCATCCCAGGTGGATGCGTACGAGAAAATTCCGCCAGGGGCTCCCGACGTCCCTTTCCCCCAGTTTGTCATCGACAGCACGGTTACCTGGATGGAGCAATCCATCGGGTTTCTATTTCAACCCCCCTTAAAAAAGTATCTCAAGGGCATTTGCGAGGATGAAAGGACCCGCTCCGATCTGATCTGTTTCCTGGCGTACCGAGAAAGGGCTCGGGGCCAAGATTGGAGTAAGATCGACGAGAACTCAAAACGCTATCTGACCGCCCTGCAGACCTATTTTTCTTTGGTGGAGTACAACCAGGTTAAAGAAGAGACAAAACCCATCTTATTGGAAATCTGTTTACACAAGAAAGTTGTAGAAAAAGCTCCAGGCGAGCTGAAAGGGGATCTCGAAGGAGCTCTAGAGGCTACCTTAAAACTCGCCGCCGATCCACAAAATCCCGATACCTATTCCCTTTTTTCTTTTTTCTTTACCCTTCCTCTGGCAAGGCGCGGTTTATTTTTGGGCTTTTTCAACGCGTTAAAAGAACTCCCTGAAATAGGCCTCACCCCTTCGATCATCAACCATTTTTGCCGTGCCAATACAGAGGTCGGTGCTCAGATCCTGCCCCTTCTACAGTCTGTTTTGAGAGAAGTGATTGCCAGGTTAAAGGAGGAGAACAAACCTGTGACTGGGGTAGAAGCCCTTTTCCTCAATCCACCGATCGTTTTAAATGGCCACTCTGTCCACATTGGAGAGACCATCAATCGAACCGATCGGTTTCTTTCCCATATCAAGGCCTATGAGTTTAAGTTCGAAGCACCCTTCTTTGGGATGCTCAGAGAGTTCATCCTGAAACCCTCTCCTTTGGTATTTGGTTTATTGGAAAAGGATGGTCCGGCTCTTGGGATCCAGAAAAAAGATGAAGCTTTTTTTGCGCGAGTGCTTGCGCAAGGGGCCCAGTTTGCACACTCTCCAGTGGAATTTGAGATCGCCCAAGCCAAGGAATGGGTCATGGGTTTAAGTACCTGTTATTCTTTTTCTGAGGCTGATCGCTTTTCCCTCTATCTCGAGGCGATCCGAGTGGTCTCCGAGAAAGGAGGCTCTCTGGCCCCTTTTAGGGTCATAAGCAAGTTCATTTTCGAGCTGAAGAAACATTTAGGACTCGTCCTTCCGACGCAGGTTCTCTACTACCTCTATCGCCATCACCCCATCGCTGTTTTTGCACCCGAGTATCTGGCTTCGTTGCGCGCTGAATTGATCGAAAAGACGGGAAATGACTTCCGGATCGATCAAACCATCCATTCTATTTTAGCATCGATTCATCAAAAGTGGAGCGAAGTGTTCAACGATGCTCGTTTTGAGGAAAAAGAACAGGTTGTAACCCTCTGCGAAAAGTGCACTCTGAGGGTAATTGTCCCTCCCCTGCAACCGCTCGTCGATTTTTTGCGCACTACAGGAGTGAGCGATACGGAAATCCGTTGGGCCTCCCCTCATCTAGAGGCCCATGACGGGCAGTGGAAGGAAGTTCCAGGGACCGATCGTTTAGGGGTTCACTTCAGCTGGCATTTAAGTCGCAAAAACTTTCCTGTTCTCTCGATAGCGGTAGCCAGTCCCTCGAAAAGACGAGCAGATACGACCACGGTCACCTTAGAGATTTCTCAAAAGGAGATTTCTCAAGAGAGGAGAGGTGCTATTTTTTGTGCCCTATTTGAAATCAGTCAACAGCTCCTGTGCAGCGAGGAGCCTCAAGACGAGAGAATCAAGGTCGACTTGAATGAGGACGAGGCCTTGCTCATCAAGAATTTTGTCCGCGAAGCCAAAATCAGCTACCGGCGCGTTTACTGGGAAGCCTTAACGACCGATGGCGAAGGCCGCAGCTCTGGCCTGTCGCTCATTCGAGCGTCCGCACAAGGGCAGATTTTCCCGCCCGGAGCGCTGATCCCCGAATACCTATTTAAAGAACAGCTCCATCCCGAATTTTATAGCGCCCGCTCTGAATCTACAGACATCTCTCCTCTGATCGAGACGATCAAACAAGTCCCAATTGGAAGGACGCCTTTAAAAATTTCTCTCACTGTCACTGAAGATGAACAGAAACTCATCAAACTGCCGCTTTATATTCGAGTGCATACTGCTGCGCAAATCAGAAAAGAAGATAAGCATTGGGACGAGCGGGCCCCTGACTTAGAGACTGTCCAAGGCTCGTATGTCACTTTGAGCCTCGACCATGGATCCAAAGAGCTCAAAAGCCTCCTTCTCTATTCCCCGGAAGTATTGGCTCGTGCCGAGCAGTTTCGCGAATTTTGGATATTCCAGGTACTGCGCCTCAAAGCTCGCTGGTACCATGAATTGGCCCCCCAAAGAGCGAGAGCCAGCTCCTGGCTGCAAAGCATGACGTTAGGGGCCCGCGCCCTAACAGAGGAAAAGGGAGCCCTTCAAGAGGATGGATTGCCGTGATAAACGACTAAGGCAAGGGCACTTGTTACGTATACCGATAGGGGCGCCCTGGTCTCTGAACCTATCCAAGTAAAAAGTTTCGGTCGATTTTAGGGTTCTTTTGAGCCGATTTTCGACTTCAAAATTGGGGGGCCATATACTTT
>CAIVVG010000109.1 GCA_903909295.1 uncultured Chlamydiae bacterium | reverse complement strand
CTTTCAGATAAAAAATCTTTTGCAGCGAAGTGGACCCACTTCTGTGGAGAGCTGCGGGCTTCTTCTAACAATTTTTTATAAGAGTCCACCTGCTTGCGAATGAGGGTGAGCTGGGCTTGTTGCATTTCTTCTTGGATCTTCTCCACCTCTGCCAAAGCTTTTTTTTGAGAGGTCTCTGCCGATTTTAATTTTTTCTGTAGGAGGGCGATCTGGTGCTTTTGTTTGCGGACGGGGGCCGACTGGACAAGCGGGGGCTCTTCAATTAAAGAAAAGCAGCCAGTTAGTAAAAATAATAAAACTACGCACTTATTCATTTTTTAATAGGTCGACAAACGCGAGGAATGCGGGGTCTGAACGGACGCGAGCAAACGCTTCTTCAGACAGTACTGTGCGTAGGTCGAGCCCCCCCTCTTTCCATGCTGTTTGCAACCACCCGCCGGCACTCTTCGCCTCACCTAACCTTGCAAAGGAGCGGGCGCTTTGCAGGGCCATTTCTTGGGTTGGAGCTACTTGGTAGCAACCCGCGGCCAGCTCCGCCACCAACGGATCATTTTTCACCTCGGCCGCCAGCTGGTGGAGGAGACAGAGGGTCTCATCGGAGAGTTGCTCTTTCAATGGGAGCAAAATCTCATAGGCCTCTTGGTGCTTCCCCTCTTTCATCCACAAAAAGGCGAGGTACTGGGCGGCGGTCGTTGCCATCACCCCTGTCGCTCCTTGTCTGTGCACTTCGGCAAACCTTTCCGCAGCTTCTTCTTTTTTCCCTTGCTGCAGAGCAAGCTCCCCTTTCAGGAGGAGCTCTTTAATTCCCTCTTCTCGATCCACTCGGGTCATGTGGCGACTCTTGCGCCACAAATCAAAACTTTGAAACCCAAAGAGGAAGAAAAAGGCGCCAATGAGGAAATTTTGCACGATAAAAAAATAAAAGGAAAGAACTGCTGCAAAGATAGCACCTAATAAGAGCGATGCGCGCATTCCTTTGAGGCCAAAATTGGCTTCTAAAACAATCCGGAGGAGCTGTCCTCCATCGAGGGGGATCACAGGGAGGAGGTTGACAATGGTCCAAAAGAGGTTGGCGAACTTTAAAATGAGAAAGGTGTCGTACAGCACTGGCGATAGAGTCATCGTGGCAAGGACTACCGACGCAAGGATGTAGAGTCCGAAGCCAAAAAGAGGGCCATTGAAGGTGATGAGAAACTGTTTCCAAAAGGGGAGCGCAGGGCCGTGAAAGGTGGTGAGTCCCCCGAATGCAATGAGTTGAATCGAGGCGGTCTGTTTGAACAAGACGGCCGTGAGCGCGTGGCCCCATTCGTGGATGAGGACGGAGATGAAAATGACTCCGACCCAAATGAGGGCGAGGGTCCAAGAGCCGTTGCTATTGAGCCAACCGATGAGGGCGGCAAAGACCCAAAAGAAGGGGTGTACTGTGACCGGGATTCTCATAGGGCCTCTTTCATACATTCATCACAGGATTCGGGCGAGCGAGGCAAAGCCAGATCCAAGCAAAGCGTTCCGAACGACGAGTTCATAGCGAAAGCTATGGACGAGGAGGAGGATGGATCTGGCAAAGCCGCAGCCGGCCGAAGCCCTGATGAATTTATGAATGAGGCCCTCATTTGAGAGCTCGCTGAATGGCTTCGCCCATGAGAGCGGGGCTTTCTGTAATAACGGCTCCGATTTTACGAAATGCTTCGTACTTTTGCGCAGAGGTTCCCTTCCCACCGGAAATGATGGCTCCGGCATGTCCCATCCGCTTGCCTGCAGGCGCTGTCGCTCCGGCGATGAATACGGCCAGGGGTTTGGTCAGGTGGCGGGACGCCCACTCTGCGGCGGCCTCTTCGGCGTCGCCGCCGATCTCTCCGATGAGCAAAATCCCTTTCGTCTCGGGGTCTTTTTCAAAGAGCTCGAGCACATCGGTGAAGTTGGTGCCATTCAACGGATCTCCGCCGATCCCTACGCAAGTCGACTGTCCGAGTCCCAGTTGCGTCGTTTGCCACACCGCTTCGTAAGTGAGCGTCCCTGAGCGCGAGACAATCCCCACTTTCCCCTTTTTATGAATATACCCCGGCATAATCCCTATTTTGCATTCGCCTGGAGTGATGATGCCAGG